>JAUXFK010000164.1 GCA_030623035.1 Deltaproteobacteria bacterium
AAGACGCTGAATTTGTATAATTGAACAGCTCGAAATATTTTCATTGACAATAGAATATAATGTATTAGAATCGAAGTTAATAAGGGAAAGAGTGACTTAGAATCAGCAAAGATCAATTCGTCACGAAAGGAAATTATTTAACGACATCCTCATAACTGTTCCACTGAGGATAACGGAGATAAGATACCTCTGGAACCACATACGATATAGACTACATGGTATTGACTGCCTCGAAGATCTATATGGATTTTAGCCAGGAAGAGATTTAGCGCGCTGATCCTACAGACCTAATCTCCCTCCACGTAGACCGCATTTCACGTAGCCTGCCTCTCGTTATTGTTCAAACTCCAGTTGTGTGAACTCATCTAAGCATTCCCGAACATGAAGTGAAGGATCACCTTTTATCCGGTTTTGATTTGGCAAGGAAGGGATCGTTGTCTAACCAGGTTAATACATGAATCCAGATTAGTTTATGGGCTTTTTGCATTGTTTGGAGGTGATAGGCGGCAGGTTAGAGAATGTGTTTTGATACTGAGAAAACCTGAAATCTTAGGAGGGAACCTATGGGGAAAGAAGAAAAGAAAGTCGCCAGGGTAGGGAAGACCGAAGTTGATATCAGCACAACCGTACGAGATGTAAGGGGAGTAGAAGACCTGGTTAAGGATTGTATTGAAACTACTTGGGCTGAAAATCTCCTTAATCAAATCAAGGTTTGGCTAACGCCCTATGCCCATGCTACGGATTTAGCTGAATGGGACAGAAATTTATTGGATAGGTATCCGCCACTCTATACAAATATCGAGAAAACCTGCACAGACTGTTATCTGGGACCATGTGATCTGGATAAACTGAAGGGGATATGCGGCTTAGATTTGGAGGCGTATCAGGCAAAACTGGCCCTGCTGGCTTCCTGCAGGGGCCTGGCCATTCATCTCTCCACTGGAAGGGACCTTCTCAATTATTGCTTGAGAGATTATGGAGAAGATGCTGAGCTTGAATGGGGAAAGAATGTTGCTTACGGGATGATGAATGTCAATGCACTCGTGGGATTTACGCCCACGAACCTCGGTGAAGCCAACAAAGTGTTAACATATATAGAGGATCAACTAGCGGAACTCCTTGCATCCGCAAGCGGGGGGGGGGAGGGTAATGCCGTAGACCTGGGATCAAAGGCCCTTCACGGGGGGACACTGCTGCTGGCGACAATGGATCTTACTGAATTTCTCAAACACGCGTTCTTCGATTTCTGCTGGTCTCCGGATAAAGCATTGGCAGAGCTTCCGTCGTGGCCTGAAGCAAATATTCAGACAGGTATGGGGGTGGCGGACACAGACAAACCGGTCATCGTATTTCTGGGGTTCGATTTTTTACCTGCATGGAACGTGGTAAACCTCTTAAAAGAGAATGGCATGGAAGACAAGATAGAGATCTGCGGTATAGGATCTGTTGGGCATGATCTGGCCAGGTTCTATGACAAGGCTAAGATCCTGACTACCCCTGTAAAAACCAGCCGGGTTCTCAGGGCGGGTATAGCGGATGTCTTTGTAATAAGCGACACCTGCTGCACCACGAATGTCCTGGAAGAAGCGGCGAGGACTGATACGAAAGTTATTGCCACCAGTTTTAAACAGAATATGGGATTGGTAGACAGAGCCCCCGATAGCGTTGATGACATAGCAAATGAAATATTGAGTGGCCTCGATGCCGTCCTGGTTACGACTCCGGAAAAGGCTGCTGAGGTAGCCTTCAAGATAGTTGAAAAGGTAAAAGCAAAAAGGAAGGCGAACTATCTCTTGTCCGAAGAGGACATAAAGAGCGAGGCAGGGAAATGCGATGGATGTGATGCCTGCTTCAGGGCGTGTCCTAATAGCCTGGATATAGGTGGAGCATTGAGGGCCGCAGCAGGTGGCGATCTTACCAAGGTGTGTGAACTTTATAGTCAGAGCATTTACTGCGGCAGATGTGAAGAAGCCTGTCCCCAGGATATTCCCATAATAGACCTTGTGCTCGGTTCTGCAGAAAAGGCCATGAAAGAGGACAAGTCGCTCATGAGAGCAGGAAGGGGGACATTCAGTAACCTGGAGGTAAGGGATTGGGCCATTACGGTTTTTTCAGCCCCTGTCACTGTCGGAATAATTGGCTGTGGTGGCACCAAGGGTTCCGAAATGGATGTGGCTTACATGGCCAACGAATTTGTCTCTAACAATTATGTGGTCAGTGTTGGTGGTTGTGTGGCATCTGAGGTTGCTCGATATAGGGATGAAAAGACAGGTAAATCCATGTACGAAATGTACCCCGCCCTTCAGAACCCCAGGTGTCTTGTAAATACTGGCGGCTGTCTGGCCCAATCCCACGTGTTAAACACCACTTTTTATAAGGTAGGGTATATGGGGTTTAGATGTCCGTACAGGGCTACCTTTTCGATGCAGTCTGATTTTACATTGAGGTTTTCAAGCGCCCTCATCATATGGGGGGCTGCCTCAGAGTTGTTATACAACTTGGCCTTGGGGCATGCAAGGGTTGGTACCCCTGTAATTGTGGGGCCTGAAGGCTTCAAATTCAAAATGTATCTCATGGGCAACAAGTATGATCGAAGCAAGTGGTGGGCTCTTCACGGTAACACGGGAGAGAAGAGGGAGGTTGACCCGGTGCCCGAGCACATGATAATGCCTGTCGAGACGGTGGATGAGGCCCTTGCCTTAGTCCCTAAGATGGGTTTCGTATTCCAGGAGATGGAGGTTGCCAGGCAAAACAAGTTCGATCTCTTTATGAATTACTATAAGAAGAAATTTGGTGTGATGCCTGATGACTGGCATATGTATATAAGAAAAGAAATAGAGATCCCAACAACAAAGAAGGCTAAATTGTTAAGGTTGCTTGCTGAAGAGCATGGATGGGAGATAGACAAGAAAAAGGGGAAAATTGTCAAAGCAAAACACAGGGATGGCAGACTGCTGCCGATGGAGACTTTTCTTGAGGAATATGGTTTCAGGGCTGGCCAATACATAACGCTCTTACCACGGCTGGTTTACAAGCCCAGAAAAGACAGGATTTAAGAAAGGGGTGAGTTACCCCTGAGGTTGGGGTGAAAGGCTTGCATTATGCATGGAGACCAAAAAAGACAGGGTGTTCCGGCCCTGTCTTCCATGCGTGACAGCCAATTTTTCCGTACGACGTCCTTCCTTCAAATGATTACTGCACGCTCTACGTACAAAACCGAAGTCATAAGGTTGTATCCCACAAGCGGTAAGCCTGATCAACTGCAAGCTCGATATTCCTTTCCACAAAACGCTTGAAAATGATGTTACTTGAAAAGGAATCAAAATCAACGGGGGTCTCTGCTCCTTCGATCTCTCTAAGGAATCCCTCTATCCTCCGCAATTTTTTTTCAATCAAATGTTTGTCTATCATATCTGTCCATACCCGATACAAATTTATATGTATCGTAGTCAGTCATTGTTTTTTCCCTAAACTCGCGATAAACAAGCTGGTCTCGAACAAATAACCGAATGCACTTCTTCATAACCTGATGCCGTAAAAATGCTGAGGCGTTATTAAGCACCACAAGATCAACTTCTTTCCCTACGAATTCGGACAGTTCATGGATTAATTCAAGAAGATCAAGGCCGGACAAGGGTTGTTTAAAGAAAACTGCAACATCCACATCACTCAACGGCTTATTCATGCCTTTTGCGCGAGATCCAAATACAAGCGTAAATAGGACATTTGGGTCCCGCTTCAATTTTTCTTTCAATAATTCAAGATACTGCACTATAGCTTCCTCTACAATAAATGCCTAATGCCCATCCATAAATGACCTCTATGGATGCATGCTTTTGGCCATCAGCAATTAGCTGTTAGCTAGTGTCCATCCATTAATGGTCTAATTATTTCCATTCTTTTAATGGCTTTTGAGTGCATAGCAATCTCCCGACCTACGATTTCGTTGGTGGCAAAGCCCACCCTATCAAACTGTTAGGTGGGCTAAGTCACCTTTATGTCAGCCTACCAGTACCTATGGAATTTGTAAAGGGCTTTCTCGCTCAAAGGGCTGAATAAGAGAGCAATTGGTGTATGGCTATACAGTTCGATTTCTCACCCAGGCCGTTTTCCGGATTTCTGCCGAATGGCAGCACTGCCCTGAGCAGAATATTTAAGATCGTCCCCGTCCCTTATCAAGTATTATTTGCCTGTCCCCTTCTTCTCTGCTTCTTCTCTGCCACAGGGGGTCAGTTTTCGGTTGTCATTACGATATGACCCTGTCTGTTTGATCTACAATATGCATTTTTGTATCTTTTCCTGCTCTTTAGGTGAAAATTCATGACCGTAGAGACGTAGAAAAATCTCTCTCCTTATATCCCTCTCATCCGCATCCGGCTTCTTCATTTTTACAGATGCCGCAATCTGCATACGCACCATATCAAACATGGAAAATCCCATCTTCAGCCTTTCCTCACCGCTTTTTTGCATCATCATCTCATGAAAGCGGGCTTCGACTTCTGGGCTCGTGTCCTTCATCTCTGCACCTTTTTATATGCCTCATCCAGCCCTAAATTGGACACCCACTTCTCAATGTAATCCCTGTCAATGTCATGAAGAGTAGTGAGCAGGTTCCCAACATCCTTTAGTTGCATCTCCGATAAGCTATCTTTCGCCCAATAGAGTTTGGAAATGACAAGGTCTTCCGGCGATGTAATGTCGACCTTCATATCTTCAAAAACAATGCTCTGTCTCCTGACAAACTCAAGCCTGCGGTATTCTGTATCTTTCCTGATTATGAAGTCAACTTTAACGATACTTTCATTGTGAATGATGTTGAACATATGTTTAGCATGAACAGCGGCTTTGACAGAATCCGCATCTATATAAAAATCGTCAGAAAAAATCGAGCAGAGTTTCTCGATATCATTCTCTTCAACCTCGATCACGATATCAATGTCTCTGGTCATCCGGGGCGTTGTGTAAAAATTAGCGGCCACGGATCCGCTTACCATATAATGGATATCAGCCGATTCCAACCTTTTCACAACAATTTTTAGAACTTCCAGTTCAGTTGTCACAAACTTCTTCCTTTTCCTCTTGCGCAGATGATGATCGTATATAACCAGGGCTGAGGACTAAGGACTTAGCCGTGCGCTGTTAAAGCATCATCTGCCCCGCAAAATACCAGGCGCCTTCCCTGAAATGGGCTTCGTTTGCTTTGATCCAGGCTGCATACTGTGCCAGGACCTGGTTCTGCTCAACCACAGGCATGTCGATTTCAAAGGGAATTTCGATTCCGTAGCGAATGACCAGCTCTTCGCAGGCAAGCCTGCGGACCCTGTTTGGGCTTTTCTCGGACTCCAGGTTTTCTAAAAGACAAGCGGGCGAATAAGGTTTGCCGTTTCGATTAAGTATTATTTGCATGTCCCTTTCTTCTCTCCTTACTGAGAGTTAATGCTGCATTCTAAAAATAAAGATTTTGAGCTGTAAACCTTGAGCTATCAGCCCTTAAAATAAGTCTGAAATCAGAACAAGAAATCTTTCAGACAAAGAATGCGAGCTACTATAGAAATATTTGCATAAAAAAGAGACCGATTCCAACACCGGCGAATATGAATGCAATCCGAAGCCATATTTTCCGGGCAATAGTCATCTTGCCTTCTGCATTCAGATAATCACGCAGGGCAATACCGATGAAGATGACACCTATGGCAACGAAAACGATCCCTATAGATGAAGGGCCTTGCATGGGTATACTCTCGGGTGACGATTGAAAAGGTTTATATTTTAGTGTATCCTACTTCAAACCGAGTAGCCTCTGCTGGCGAAAGCCCGGTGCTCGAACCTCAAAAAGCGGTTGGCCGGGATTCATCATTGCTGACTCTATCGCAGCAGCAGCTCGCTGACGTTGATAGCCATATCGCAGAATGTATTGACATTGTTCTTCTGAGATAGGTTTGCCACACAAGTATCGCATGCCGATTTGAAAATTATTTTTAGTCTTGCCCAACCATTCACGAATTAACTCAGGCTCGGGCCAGGGAAGGTCTTCATCCGGGCCCATTTCCACAGCTTCGTCTTCAGGCTCTTCAGTGGGACCGGCTTCAAAACCTTCAGGCCAATCTCCTTCAAGATTTTCGTAAGCAATATCGGCTCCTGTAATCATCGTAAAGGCCTCGCCGGCAATGCGAGCATGTTCAGGAATTGACATTTGTTCAATTAACCAAAGATGGGCTCCCAATTGCCCCCAATTCTTTTTTCCCATTGTAGTTATTGTGTCTTTTGAACTCTTTGCTCCAGCAATCCCCACCGAGCCAAAACCTCAAGCGTCTGTTCCACAAGGTCCTCGCCGAACCCTCGCCGCAACTCTTTTCGTGATCGGCGCTCATCCATCGTGCGAACCACTTCTAATGCTTCAGGTTCGAAAGGAAGCGGCAAATGGAATGGCGTGGTTAAAGCATCCTGATGGTCGATCTCGTACCAAGCGAGCGCATGAATCTTAAGATGTGACTCTGTTTGTTTCTGAAATCAAGATATTTTGGATCTTGTTTTTCTATCATTCTCTAAGTCAAATGCATAAGGTGTCAATTCGAACCCTTCATTCTTCATATCTTCAGCCGAGTTTAGAATCCAATTCTTCTCTGGATCCAACTTTCTTAAATACTGATT
>JAUXFK010000031.1 GCA_030623035.1 Deltaproteobacteria bacterium
CAGAAGTGTCAGCATCTTAGAGACAAAGGAAAATACGATAATTAACCCAAGCAAGGCAATCGGTGTGATTATAGACCGGGCTGACTTTAAAATCGCATCATCGCAGCCTTTGTATAATTTGGACAAATCTTCGGACCTCTCTTTTGACCATCCCATTGCCTTTTTAAACTTTTTTCGATTGAGATAGAGTACCCAGATGACAAGAGCAACGAACAGCCACTTGACCGATCTGACAATCCATAACTGTGTATAGGTTACGCGAAATGTAAGCGGATCCTCAGGCTTGATAATCGTCTTTGCAAATCTATAGACCTGCCCTCCTGTTGGAACCTCGATCTGTATGGGTAATATGCCGGTTGCGGCTGCTTTGCTTGAAACAGTTGCCTGGGGTATTTCCTGTTTGGCAAGGCCCTCAAGACGACCGCCGAATTCAAGCTCTGCATCAACCTGGCTTGACAATTGCTCTTCTTGAAGCGGCAGGTTTCTGAATTTGCTTTGATAGAGCTTTTTTTTATAAATAGTCTTAAGCCTGTCCCGCCCTACTTTGTCGTACTTCATTTCCCCTGATATTGAAAGTTCCTTCATTGCCTTATCATCGTACTGTCTTTTTGCTTTTGTGAAAATGTTTAGCCCTCTAATCATCTCCTCTTTTTCCAATGTACTCTTAAAATAGATATAGGAATAGTCATTAGGGAGATAGACTGACCAAATAAGCTGGCTTATAAGCAAATCAACAGCAGGCAGACTCGACTCCAGGAAACTCAATGGGGAGAATCGCTTCTTTACCACACAAAAGATAATTTCAACAGGAAAGGTGTCGAGACGATTATCCACAGAACGAGACCTTATGAGCGGCACCAATAGCTTTCCCTTTGCATTCATTGATGATTCAACAGGTTTCTTGCCCACAAAGACGCTCCAGATATCCGCTTTTTCAGGCAATTGAACCTCTAAAAACTGCTTTGCGCTGTTTCTTATTTGATAAACCAAACGGTGTACAATCTTACCGTCTTCTGTAAAGAGTGTGACTGCGCTTCCCGAATTAATTGTGGCGATAGGTACGGCTATTTTTTCGTGTTTTTTAATGTCAAGTGCCAATGCGTATGGGTGCTTCAGATATTTAAATCCAAGGATAAGCGGCTTCGCGGATTTATTATATAGTACACGGGGAAGCTTTTGTACTACAACTCTTTCTAATCCCTCAACCTCTGCCACAGTTACTTCAGCACTTGTGTTGAGTTCAATGCCTATAAATCCCCTTTCACGAACCGTATCCAGTACTCTTATTCCGGAAAATGAAGTAATATTGCCCTTTTCAGAGAGTGTCTTCTCCGCTTTAATTCGAACCAAAACCGACCCTTTTTTACTATAAGTAAAAGGTACAACAATTATCCGTTCGTCATCCTTTGTAAGCTCCTGCCATTCCCCAACTCCCTCACCTTGTACTGTAAGCACATTCACATCTTCCGGAATCGAAAATCGAATACGATCAACCTCACTATGGAGGATGCTGTAATTTATATCCGAATGTATCTTTAATGCATCGTCTTCAATAGAAACAAGATGATATGCTTCGCTGTAGAGCTTTGGCGGGATCTTCTCAGCGATTGCGACCCTCTTCCTCCAGCGGATACTGATCATGCTACCAGGTGCAATCACCGCAGAAATAACTGTACTGCTTCCCTTCAAGCTTGTTAAAACCTGTTGTGCCTGCGGGATCTCCACATCAATATCTTTTAGCGGCATTTCAAGCTTTAAAAGCGTAATCGGCGTCTTCCTGATTGTGAGATCAAGCTTGTGCGGACCCTTCTCAAGGGATGATTTCAAAGAAAACAAAGCATCGATGGCATGCTCACCCGGTTTTGAAAGAACAACATGGTGATATCCATTTTCACTGACTACCAGTGCTTCCTTTCCATCGACCTTTACATCTTCCAATGCTATGTTTTGAGACAGAAAAGGTACTTTTAAATAGGCATCCTTCTTGAGTATATGTACATAGAAAGTACCGATGAATGAGGTGTTCTTTTTTTTCATCTTTCCCGAATAGATCGCCTTTGTAATCAAGTAATCAAATGGAGGTTTGATATCCAGCCCTGGATGAGGCTTCATCCTAGACACGATTTTCTCGAACTGGGCTCGGGTGAGTACAACATTGCCTCCCTTTGATGTATGTGCCGGGGTGGTCTTTGTCCCTGTCTGCTCTAACAGCTTTTGAAATGTCTCTAAAGAAAGGACGATCTCATCTTCTGCAAGATGTATCAGCTTTTTAAATTCATCCCACGGAACAGTTAATTGACTTTTATCATTTATATTCTCATCAGCAAAAACCCCCAAAAACAACCCGCTGAATAACAATAGCAGGGCAGTGAAGAAACTTATAGAAAGCTTTCTTTTCATAAAATTATCCTCCTATTTGTAGTGATGTACTCAATAAATAAGTATATTTCCTGACTTTTTTGCTCTTGTCAACATAATTTTAGGGTACAACGACCTTAAGCCCTAAAAATCGAGCGGGCTTTTTGCTTCTTTAATTGTCAGGCTTTTGATTGTATGTCTGTATATCATTGTTGTTCTCACATCGCTATGTCCCAGTAATTTCTGTATCGTGCGAATATCATAATTGGCCTGTAATAAGTGAATTGCAAAACTACTACGAAATGTATGTGTAGCTACCCTCTTACAGATACGCGCTTTTTTTACGGCTTTTCTGAGAGCTTTCTGCACATGAGTTTCGTGGAGATGGTATCGTCTCAACTCTGCTGTGTGAGGTACTATCGTTAAGGCCCTAGCCGGAAATAACCATTGCCAGATAAACTCCTTCGGTGCGTTTTTATACTTCTTCTCTATTGCATCGAACATAAATACTCCGGCATAGTCATTTTTCAGATCTTCTTGATGCGTATCTGAAACCCGATAGAGTTGCTCCTTTAGTTCTTGTACAATGGATTCAGGAAGGGGTACGATTCTGCCCTTTTGGCCTTTTTCATCATGAACAGTGATTATACGTTCGTCAAAATTGAAATTAAGGACACGAAGATTCAGGCATTCAAAAAGCCTGAATCCGCAGCCGTACAATAGTTTTACCACCAGATCATAAGGGGAGGAGAGCTTGTTTATAATCGCATCAATCTCTTGCCGTGATAATACTACAGGAATATTGGGCTGCCTTTTGACTCGGGCCACATCTTTTGAATCCCCAAAATCCTTTTTTAGGATATGCCTGAAAACAAACAATAGAGCATTGAAAGCCTGGTTTTGCGTAGAGGAAGAAACCTCCCGATTTACTGCAAGATACGTAAGGAATTCCTTTACATCTTGGGTTGATAATGATTGTGTATCTTTATTTCGAGTGAAATCCTGAAACTGCCTTACCCATTTTGAATATGTACTGAGTGTTTTTGGTGAATAGTGCCGAATTGTTATCTCGTCTTTCAAGTCACGGAAAATATCTTCCCATCCGGTTTTGCAGATATTTGATACGTCTGCAATCTGTTTTCCAGGATCTTCTGGAACAGCACTTGGGTATGGTTTTATGTTGTTCTGTGAATTAGACTGCAAGAACTCATAGAATAATGCAACAGCCTGAACCGCCTGTTTTTGCATATTTTTATTTTGTTTTTTTTCGACTAATTTACGAATAAAAGCCGGCAAGCTCTCCTGATTCGTCTCTTTGAAATTGTATTTATGGCAGAAATCCAGATAACATCGAAGCCACTTCATATAATAATTATGAGAGTACGAGGGTATCTTTTTGTTTTGTAAGAATCGATGATAACCCTGTTTAATGTCGACCGGCAATTGCTGCATTATAAAATATCCTTAAATTTTAAGAATACAAAATATTAAATGATACCCATATAACTTTTATGATATTTTGCTCAATTGAGCCTTGAAAGTCAACCATAAAGATAGACTACTAACCGGAAGTAGAGAATCACTTGTTGTTGCCGGACGCGAAGCTTCCGGCAACAATGGCGCAGATGAGGAACGCCACAGTCTGTTTCATCCAACTCAATTTTTTTCCATTGACTTTTTATTCCTTGGCACCTATAATAGGTTCGCAATTTAGGTGCTACTATGAGTACCAGAAAGGCGACCATATGCTACAGACAAAATTTAGCATTGACGAAACGCAAGCTCATTTTCTGAGGAATTTTAAAGCTTATGGGTTTAAGGACAAAAGCTCTATGCTTCGGGCAGCCATAGACCATTTTAAGAAAGAAATGGAACTTGAAAGTCTGAGAAAATCTGCCGACTTATATTCTGAAATTTATTCTGAAGATGATGATCTAAAAGAATTAACCGAAACAGCAGTAACTGGATGGCCGGAATGACAACGTTGAAAAGAGGCATGATTATTGACGTCAATCTTGATCCGACACTGGGTTCAGAAACCGAAAAAATCAGACCATGTGTAATTGTGACCAATGATGTTTATAATGAAAGAGTCCCGATTATCCAGGTTGTTCCAATTACTGAATGGAATGCAAAAAAAGCCCGGATAAAAACAAATGTTGAAATTCATCCTTCACCAGACAACGGCCTATCTAAAAAATCCATAGCAGACTGTCTGCAAACACGCCCCATCTATCATCGTCATAGGTTGGTAAAAATTCGAGGGAAATTGACATCTGCCAAGGTACAGGAAATCGACCAATCTTTAAAAATCGTTTTTGAGCTTAATTTCAATTCACCTAATACGTGTTTTGGAGGTCTCAATTCCAAGTGGAAATCCTGATTAAACCCAAGAAGCTAATCAAGTATTTTGTATTCGTTCTTATCCTCTTGATCTCGACTCATCTTATCAGCCAATCCATGATCCATTTCTTTGGGTATAATAATCGCTTTTTACTTATCTTTGATCTCGGCTGGGAGCAGAGCATCCCATCACTCTTTGTCACGATTGAGTGGTTATTGAGTTTACTTCTGCTAATAGTCATCGCAACTGTAAAAAAAAGTGAGGTATCCTTTTTGTATTGGCTTGGTTTGGTCATCATGTTCTCGTATCTCACTTTGGATGAAGCAATTTCAATCCATGAACGCCTATCCAACCCGCTACGCTCATTACTGAATTTATCAGGATTACTCTATTATGCCTGGATCATTCCATACAGCATCGCCCTGTTAATTCTCTTTTTAATATATTTAAGGTTTATCATTGACCTTCCATATAAAACGAGAATCCTGTTCATCACAGGCGGGACAATCTTTCTTACAGGAGCTTTAGGCCTTGAGATATTTGAAGGGAAATATATTGAAATATTCGGCAGGAATAAGCTCTATCACCTTTTTTATATTACGCTTGAAGAATCATTAGAGATGATCGGGCTTGGAGTCTTTATTTATGCACTCGTGTCATATATCGATCTGGAATGTAAAGGCACAAGAATCGGCATAGAATCTTCAAAAGGATAAACGGTCTTTAACCAGCTAAAACCAAACGTTTACCATCTTGAGGCGGTAATACTTTACTGGAGCCGATGGGGGGATTTGAACCCCCGGCCTACTGATTACGAATCAGTTGCTCTTCCACTGAGCTACATCGGCATCTATACTTGAATAGAATAATAACCTATAAGTCCATTATATAATCTATGGTATCTTCAATCTTTGTAAGGATATTAAATGGTATATACCCAACATTTCCATCCTCAATATAGGCAATGTACGTGACGTCTACAGCAAAGAGCCTGGCTAATCCACCCTGGGTTAATCTTTTTTTCTTCTTGATCTCCTTAATGCCCTTCATTATTTCTTCTGGAGTCATCTCATGTACCTCTACCCTTAATCACCCAGTCCCCTGCTTGAAGCCCTTATCGCACAAAACTCCCCGCACATGGTACAAACTTCACTGTCCAGTGATTTCATTCTATCCCTCAGACTTTTCGCCCTTTCAGGGTCAAGGGACAGGTTGATCTGTTCTTTCCAATCCAGCCGCTTTCTACTCATGGCCATTTTGTGATCTTCCTCTATGGCCCCTTTGACCCCCTTTGCAATATCTGCAGCATGGGCAGCAATCCTTGATGCGATAACACCCTGTCTGACATCCTCAACTGTAGGTAATCCAAGATGTTCAGAAGGCGTTACATAGCATAGAAAGTCTGCTCCGGCTGATGCAGCGATAGCGCCTCCGATAGCGGAGGTAATATGGTCATATCCAGGAGCAATATCTGTAACTAGAGGGCCTAAAACATAGAATGGGGCACCATGACACAACTCCTTCTGCAAAAGGACATTGGCCTCTATCTGATTTATGGGTACATGACCGGGCCCTTCTATCATGACCTGAACATCACGGGCCCATGCCCTCTGTGTAAGCTCTCCTAAGATAACCAGTTCCTGAACCTGTCCTCTATCTGTGGCATCTGCGATCGCCCCAGGACGAAGCCCATCTCCCAGGCTAAGGGTAAGGTCGTATGTACAAGCAATATCCAACAATCTGTCAAAGTTCTCGAAAAGGGGGTTCTCCTTGTTATTATACGCCATCCACTCGACCAAAAAAGCTCCCCCCCGGCTGACGACATCCATTAATCTGCCCTCTTTTTTAAGCCTCCCAACAGATTCAATTGTAACACCACAGTGGACAGTAACAAAGTCAACACCGTCTTGCGCGTGTTTCTCTATTACTTTGAAGATATCATCCGCTGTCATATCTACGATAGACGTCTTTTTGTTCTGTACTGTCTCAATCGCTGTCTGATAAATAGGAACCGTTCCAACAGGGATGGCAGATTCCTTTATGATCTCTTTTCTTATTTCATCCACATGCCCCCCTGTACTCAGATCCATAATCGTATCCGCACCTACCTTTACGGCCATCCTTAATTTTTCCAGCTCTTCATTAATATCGACATGATCTTTAGATGTGCCTATATTCGCATTTATCTTGGTCCTTAACCCCTTACCAATGGCAAGAGGCTTTATATATTTATGTTTTATGTTCCGGGAAATAATCGTATTTCCCTTAGAAATACCTTCACGAATAAGCTCTGCATCCAGATTTTCATCCAGGGCACAGGCCTTCATCTCATCTGTAATAATTCCTTTTTTAGCATCTGATAATTGGCCCATATTTTCCCCCTATTATTTAACTGGTTGATCCTATTTTAACTAACTATTTATTTTGTGCAATCCTAATGACCTTTTCAACAACCTCTTTTGCATCCCTTCCTATGATCCTCACCATAGGTTCTTTGCCTAGATCTCCTTTGTCATAGATCACATCCGGCATTCTTTTTTCTTCTTTTAGGACACCCTCGATTACCCATTTAAGAGAATAACCTTCATCTTTCTTAATATACTCCGGTTCTTTCTTTCTGTCAAAAAAAGTTACATGTAAACCCATATCAATGCATTTTCTTATTGTATCATCCGAGTACTTAATATTCATGGCAGATCGAAACTCATTATTAAATCCCATCACCGTCAAAATGATTCTTGCAATATGCGAAGATGCCCCAAATTCCGGATCCGACACAGTGGTAATTCCATCTCCAAGGCGAATAATACGGCCTGGTATGGCAGCTATATCATCGATTTTATCTGCATAGGGAAGAGCCATACCAAGGTTTGATTGAACTTCCGGCATTAAGTACCCTATCTTTTTGGCCTTTAACTTCTTGATTGCATCTTTGACATTGGAGATTACGCTGTAGCTTTGCATTTCCCTTAAGATACCTGCATAGGGGTTGACAGGGCCATACCCCTTACCCAAATCAAGGGAGTTTTTAATGGCAATGGATATAAAATCTTTGGCATTTTTTACTGCCTGATTCACTGTGGATCCTTTTGCGATCTCTAATGCCAAAAAAGCGGAATAAACACAGCCTGTCCCATGGGTATTCTCAGTGGGAATCCTGTCAGAGTCGTATTCAAAATACTCTTCCCCATTAAAGAGTATATCTACCGATCTGCCAGGTAAATGCCCACCTTTAATCAAGACATTCCTTGCCCCTCTTTTAAAAATATCCAGGGCAGCTTCCTTCATTTCCTCAGTATTTTCAACTTTCCTGCCCCATATCTTTGAGGCCTCATGAAGATTTGGTGTAATGAGGAAGGCCAGAGGGATCAATTCTCTTTTAAGGGTGTCCAATGCATCCTCACAGAGTATCGACCTTCCTCCCTTGGCTACCATAACGGGGTCTACGATGAGTTTTTCTACCGTATATTCCCTAACCTTGTCGGCAACAACCCGAATTACATCAGAGTTAACCAACATCCCGGTCTTCACAGCATCAACACCTATATCTGTAACAACAGAAACAATCTGTCTCTCTATAAACTCAATGGGGATGGGATATATATCTTGAACACCTAAAGTGTTTTGGGCTGTCAGAGCAGTAATTACACTCATTCCAAACCCTCCTAAAAGGGCGATGGTCTTTAAATCTGCCTGTATTCCAGCCCCCCCTCCGGAATCAGACCCTGCTATTGTGAGTATCCTCTTCATCTCAAAGAATCCTTCATTAAAAAAACTGCATTATTTGTAACAGCTTAGCTTTTTTAAATTTTAGTTGCTAAGGCGGTGGTCAAATTTTAACGCGTGCAACTGTTTGAACATCTAAGTGAGTTAAGAAAGAACAGTGGGAAAGATGCGAGTTCTGCACGGGTTAAAATTTGATTGCCGTTGAAGCTTGGCAGTGTTTTCTGTTTCATAAGGCTAAAATAATACCATTATTTTAGGTTGAAAAGATTTCTTATTGCATCGATATAGTAATCCCTCCTGCGCGTATTCTCCTGTCTTTTTAACTGAGTCAATGGGCTATGAAGGATCTTATTAATAATCGAAGAGGTCAGGTTATCCAACAGTTCTCTGTCGAGCTGCGAGTTTCCATTCAAACCGGAGATAGTCCTTTCTACCTCCTTCTTTCGTATATCCTCGAGACTTTCCTTTAATGAGATAATTGTAGGGACAACACTTAAACTCTTCAACCATCTATCAAATTGGTCTACCTCCCTCTCGATTATCCTTTCAGCCTTTTTTGCCTCTTCTCTTCGTGCCTTTATATTGGCATCAACGACACCTTGAATGTCATCGATATCGTAAAGATAGACATTGTCAATGTTGTTTATTCTGGGATCAATATCTCGAGGTACAGCAATATCAATGAGAAAGATTGGTTTGTACTTTCGTATCTTAAGGGATCTTACGACATCATCATACCCTATCGTATAATGAGGAGAACTGGTAGAACTTATCACAATATCGACCTGATCAAGGAAAAGGGCCAAATCTTCAAAAACAATGGGTCTGCCGACAAACTCATCTGCTAACTTTACCGCTTTAGAATGCGTCCTGTTTGCGATTAATATCTCCTTAACCCCATTGTTCATCAGATGGCGGGCTGCCAGTTCAGACATCTCACCGCTACCGATAAGCATAACGACCTTATCTTTTAAATCATCAAAAATCTTTTTCGCCAGTTCAACGGCAGCAAAGCTTATAGACACAGCAGAAGTTGCGATCATACTCTCTGTTCTCACCTTCTTACCAACGGAAAATGCCTTGTGGAAGAACTTATGCATGATCAGTCCTGATGTCTTATACTTATTTGCCATACTGTAGGCATCCTTTAACTGGCCTAAGATCTGAGGTTCTCCCACAATCATTGAATCCAAACTGGAAGCAACCTTGAAGATATGTCTAACAGCATCATAAGACTCGTATGAATACAGGCAGGAATCCAATTGCTGTTTTGATACGTTATGATAAAAAGACAAAAAATCCTTTACCTCATTTATCCCTTTTTCAGGATCCTTTGTGACTGCTATGACTTCTACCCGGTTACATGTAGAAAGTATCAAACCTTCGCTGATATAAGAGAGGTCTGTTACCTTTTTCAGGGGCTCTTCAATGGCATCTGATGGGAAATGAAGTCTTTCCCTCATTTCAATGGGAGCTGTTTTATGGTTTAGACCGACTACAATGATATCCATTTAATAACCCGTATCCCGCAAAAAAAGAAAAATGGTTATTGACTTCTCTTTGCAAAAAATCGGTCTCAGCAAAGGTGGTCACATTATAACCCGTGCAAAACTCGCTAGTTAGTGAGCATAAAGAAAGAACAGTATTGATCATTTGAACTAGACAGTCACAAATTTATCTGTTAAGACTCACAACCAAGAAACAATCTCCTGTTCTTTCTTAACGCTCACTACACTGCTCAAACAGCTGCATGCGTTATAATGTGACCACCTTTGCTGAGTTTACTCAATAGCCATTAATAAAAAATCTATCACCTTTCATAAGAATGAAGCCCCGAACACATGGTATTTATTCCAAGGAAAGAGAACATAACCGCAAAAAAGCCAATGATTGCAAAGACAGCGGCCCGTTTCCCTCTCCAACCCATATTTATCCTCCCATGCAATAATACTGCATAAAAGACCCATGTCAGCAATGTCCATACTTCCTTTGCATCCCAGTTCCAGAAAGAACCCCAGGCAAACCTCGCCCATATTGAACCTGAAATCATTGCAAGGGTCAGTAAAGGGAATCCTATTGTGAGACAGTAGTGGTTTATATCGTCTAATAACTTTAAAGAAGGCAACCTATAGTATAAAGAACCGATCCGTTTTGACTTTATCTGGTATTCCTGTATCAGGTACATTACCCCGGCACAGAAAGCAAGGGCAAAGATCGCATTGCCCACAAAAGCCAGGATGACATGAATCGGAAGCCATGTGCTCTTTAATATTGATGGCAGAGGCCCAATCTCTTTGGAAAAAGCAGCCGATATAACAATAAGTATCAATGCAAGGGGCGAGATGAAAGAGCCAAGAACATCTATCTTATATTTAAATTGGACGATTAGATAGAGACACACGATTGCCCATGCCAGAAACGAAGGTGCCTCATGGAGGTTGGTGATGGGGATGTATCCGGCCTCAAAATATCTCAAGGTCAAGCTTATTGTATGGAAAACAAAACCACTGAATAGAAAAGTTGTAGCAATCTTAGAAATAAAGGGTTTCTGTCTGAGTAAGTATAGTAAAAAAATCAATGTCCCTGCTAAATAAAATATAAGTACCGCTTTAAAAAAGAATATATTCATTATTGTAATCCTAATATCTAAAAAACTATATTCAGCTCTCTTAATGAATAATCCTCACCCAGGATATCAATGAGGACCCTATTCACCTCTTCTTCCTTTCCTTCTCTAATATAATCAAGTATGTCCGAATCTATCAATCTGTAGAAAGTCATTCTGTTCACCTCTGAGTCACTGCTTATCTTTAAAAGCTTCTCGCGTATGGCACCCATTAGAATAAGGAATAAACCGTACTCTTCTCCATAAGCTGTCTCAAGCTCTTTTTTTAGCCTCTTTGCAAGTGCAGGGCTTTTGCCGCTGGTGGAGATGGTTATAACCAGATCCTCTCTATGTACCACTGATGGCACGATAAAATTGCACATCTGTGGCATATCAACAACATTAAAGAGAACCCCCCTTCTTTTTGCTTCTTCAGCCGCCTTTGCATTTATATTTGAATCATTGGTTGCACAGAAAACAACAAAGGCATCCTCAATGTCTCCACTTTGGTACTCTCTGCACACATTTTTGATCTTTCCCAGGGATTGAAGCTCTTTCAGCCCCGGGGTTAAAAAAGGGCTGATAACAGTAACTCCTCCCCCGCATTTTAAAAGTGACTCCACCTTCCTCTGCGCAACCCTTCCACCACCCAATACAACACATCTTTTATCGGTTATATCAACATTTATCGGGTAGTATTTCATTCAAACCTTCCATATAGAGACCTTTTAAAATACAAAACATTTTCGACGACAAGGCCAACATGCCTTTAAAATGCTTCAAAATGTGAAAAATTGTAATTGTTTAGCCGGATAATGATTTTGATGGTCTTTGACGAACATCTTTGAGTTATTTTGTTAAAGATTCAAATAAAGCGAAGCGAAAAATTGCAAATTGTTTGAGGGAGCTTGCGAGCAAGTTTTTTGCAATTTAGCGTAGCGAATGTAGAATCTTCAAAATGAGTCAAATCGTGAGAAAAAGACCATTCAAATCATAAAATCTCGTTAGCCCCTTAAAATGTCCAAACAATTGCGAAAAATTGCTTTTAAGCGAGCATGACATCGTCTTTCGACACTCATCTTGAATTCGTTTCAAAGTTATGCATTTTTCAGGTTATTTAATGGCACGAACCACAGTTGCTCGACGAGCAAGTGCCACAGCCACTGGATTCGACTGAACTTGAATAATTCCCATCATTTTTGAAGCTGAAAGTTGAAAGCAGCTTTTCAACATCCGCACTTTTACATACCGGACAATTCACCTCATATGAACTCCCCAATACCAACTCTTCAAACTCTTCTTTGCAACGCTCACATCTATATTCGTAGATCGGCATCTTATTTAACCTCCTTTTCTTAACAACAGGCTCTTTAAAAAAACCGTTTTATTTTAGCCTTATAAAACAGAAAGCACTGGCCAAGCTTCAACGGCAATCAAATTTAAAAAAGCTAAACTGTTACAAAAACCTTTAGCGGACAAGACGAAATATAACTTTCCAGCGTAAAGTGGGCTTTTTCATGACAGAGCCTCCTTTATTACCTCACTATAAACCCTCTTTAACGGAACATTTCTTTCTTTTGCTATTCTCTTGCAATCTTCGTACTCCGGCGATATGTTCACTATCTTATCTCTTTCCTGGCAAATCTTTACATGGACTTTTCCAAACCTCGTCTCGACCTCTTTAACCTCCCTTTTTAGCTTCAACCTCTCCATTTCAAAATAACGAACACCAAAGGATGTTGTCTCTTCAAATATAGAATGAATCATCCGCAACCTTTTCTCCTCATGGCAAATCACCCTGAGAAGTAAGCCGGGCCTGTTCTTCTTCATCTGAACAGGCGATAGAGACACATCCAATGCCCCTTGCTCAAAGAGCCTTTCCATCAAAAAATCATAGATCTCCGGACTCATATCATCGATGTTCGTCTCGATTACAGTTACTCTGTCAACCTCTTTTTCTCTTTCATCTTCTCCCAAAATAAGCCTGAGAAGATTCGGAATCTCTTTAAATTCTTTGTCCCCCACCCCGTAGCCGATACTCTTAATCCTCATGGAAGGCATCCTGCCAAAATCTTCTGCAAGGGTGCGGATTATAGCTGCCCCCGTTGGTGTAACCAGCTCTCCTTTGATACCGGTTTCATAGACTGGTTTACCCTTAAGTATCTCCAGGGTAGCGGGTACCGGCACAGGTAATCTACCATGCCGGCAATTCACAAAACCTGAACCAAGAGGGATCCTTGAGGCGTAGATTCGGTCGATCTCAAAATAGGTTATCCCAACGATCGACCCTACGATATCAACAATAGAATCAACAGCACCTACCTCATGGAAATACACACTGTCAACATCCACCTTGTGGATTTTCGCTTCCGCTTGTGCCAGAGTAGCGAATACTTTAATGCTTAATTCCTTGACTTCTTTATCTAAAGAGCTTCCTTCAATCAGGCGTCTGATATCAGAAAAGCTTCGGTGAAGGGTATCTTCTTGTTTTAGAATCACCTTTACCTTAGAGCCGTTAATATTCATTCTCTGGTCAGCAGTACAGACGATCTCATACCCACCCAGAGAAAGCTTCCTTAATTCATCCTCTACTGTGGTCTTTGGAAGCCCCAAATCAAGCAAGGCGCCCAGTACCATATCTCCGCTAATTCCGGAAAAGCAATCAAAATAGGCTATATTCATACCTTGTAACAGTTTAGCTTTTTTAAATATTAGTTGCTTCAACGGTGGTCAAATTTTAACGCGTGTAACTGTTTGAACATCTTAGTGAGCGTTAAGAAAGAACAGGGGGAAAGCCTCGTTGTTCTAAGATGTTAATCGTTCCAAAGCTTATCGGCTAAATTTAATAGCTGAATGCTGTTCTTTCTTTATGCTCTCTTAGATGCGAGTTCTGCACGGGTTAAAATTTGATCGCCGTTGAAGCTTGGCCAGTGCTTTCTGTTTCATAAGACTAAAATAATACCATACCTTCAGACCCTATTTATCAGACTCGCAATATAACCCGCTCCAAAGCCGTTATCAATATTGGTAACCGCAACCCCTGGAGCACATGAATTTAACATTCCAAGCAAAGCGGTTATCCCTCCAAAATTGGCGCCATATCCAATACTCGTAGGAACTGCAATGATAGGTTTGGCAACCAATCCACCAACAACACTCGGCAGTGCCCCTTCCATTCCTGCCACTACTACCAGTACACTGGCATCAAATAGCCTTTTCATCCGGCTCATTAAGCGATGAATACCTGCAACTCCGACATCATAGAGCCGATCAACCTTGTTCCCCATCATATAAGCAGTAAGTAAAGCCTCTTCAGCTACCGGTATATCCGAAGTTCCAGCGCTGATTACCAATACAGTCCCTCTGCCCCCTTCTTTTATTTCCTGATTTACCATTGTAATCGCATTCGGCTTTGGATGGTACTTTGCATCTGGAAAGGCCTCCTTTACTCTTTGGGCTTTCTCCTTATGTATCCTGGTTACCAAAATATTTTCGCCTTTTTCACTCATACTCTGCATGATAGAGATAATATCCTCATCTGATTTGCCCTCTCCGAATATTACCTCAGGAAACCCAAGCCTTAAATGGCGATGGTGATCAATGGTCGCATGACCGATATCTTCAAAGGGTAGAGTCTTCAATGAATCCAATGCTTCATCCACTTCAATCTCCCCTCTTTTAACCTCTTCCAAAAGGCTTTTTAACAGTGTCAGGTTCATCTTTCACCTAAAAAATAGTTTGCTGACCTCACTCCTTTTTGTCTCGCCATTTTATAGGGAGGCAAAGCAGATTTCCACCATCCTTTGTGGCGGAATGCTATCATGAGGATTTCTTCTTTTGCACAAACCCATATTTATATAAAGATAATGACTTTTTTTACAGGATCAAGAATCCATAGGCTTTCTTAGCCCCTTTACAGTGGACAAATTCTTGACATCGTCCTGTTCTTCTTTTTTAGGGGTTTCCAGTATCATGGGCATATCTCGCATTGCCTGGTGGTTTATCAACATCTCAAACCCTTTGATGCCAATCTTGCCTTTGCCGATATGTTCATGCCGATCGATTAAAGAGCCAAGACTTCCTTTAGAATCGTTTAGATGAATCAGACAGAGTCTATCCATCCCCAAAAGCGAATCTATCTCCTTTATTAACTCTTCTATGGAATCCATATCTCTAAGATCATAACCGGAAGCAAAGCCATGGCATGTATCGAAACACAAACCCAGTGAATGATTTTCCTTTACTGAATCGGTTATCGCCTTGATTTGATTTAGACGATAACCGATTATTGAACCAGAACCAGCAGTATTCTCCAAAAGGATCTTTATTTTTCTATTTTTGTCATCTTCCAACACTGAGTTTAATGCATCACTTGCTCTTTTAATTCCATACTGTATATCCCTATCCTTAGAGCTTCCAATGTGGGTTACTAAAAAGGTTGCACCCAACATATCCGCCCTTTCTAAATCTAGTTTAAAAGAATCTATAGACCTCTTGTAGAGATCTTCGTCGGGTGAAGCAAGATTAATAAGGTACGATGTATGAACTACAAGTGGATGTATCTTGCTTTCATTTAACTTTTCTTTAAATATTCGGACATCATCATCTAGAAGCGGGGATACTTTCCAACCACGTGGGTTATGTGAGAATATCTGCATAGCAGTACACCCAATGGCCTTTGCCCTGTCAATAGACTTAAATATCTTTCCCGAAATAGAGACATGGACTCCCAATTGCAACGGTTTAATGAACCCCCTCTTTTTTATACTCCAATAGCAATCCTCTTCGCCAGATATTCCGGCAACCCAGCCTCTATAATCTTCTTTTGTGCGGTTGCAATATCATACGGAACCCTTTTAAGTGTGAATACAGACTCTTTTGTATCACAGATGCCAAAAGCAGCTTCCGAGATACCATCTCGAGGCTGTCCTATACTCCCGACATTAATAATATATCTAAACCCCTCTCTTAAATGAACTGTAAGAGAGCCTGAGGGGTAAACCCTTCCCTCATTATCCTTTATAAACACAGCAGGGATATGAGAATGCCCTATAAAACAGATTCTATTATGATAAAAATTGAAGCCCTTAATTACATCGCTTAATGAAAAGAGGTAATCCCAATTCTGCGGGTTGCATGGTGTAGAATGTACGAATGTAAAATCATCCTTAATGTCAATCAAGGAAAGCCCGGACAAGAAGCTTCGATTTTTGTATGTCAACTGCTCTTTTGTCCATTCAATCGCTGTCCTGGCAACAGAATTGAAAGAAGATACATCTGTTAGCCCGGTCACTGCATAATCATGATTACCTGCTATGAATACATCTGCCCTGTCTTTAATAATATCAACACACTCATTGGGGTTTGCCCCATAGCCGACAGCATCTCCCAAAAAGGCCAGCTTCAAAATGTCCTCTTTTAACAGGAAATTTAAAACAGCCTTAAATGCCTCAAGATTTCCATGTATATCCGATAAAATCGCCCACTTCAACTCTCGGTTATCTCCCGATAATTTATATAATAACAACTACA
>JAUXFK010000228.1 GCA_030623035.1 Deltaproteobacteria bacterium
CTTCCCTGGCTCATTGTAGAGCACCTGGGATATTGTCGGCATAGTAATGATGGGAATGCATGGTAAACAGCGCCAGGGCAGGCGTAAACCCCGGAACTTTGAACCTGAGTAGTTACATATATATAATACAAAAAAAGAATTGAGGGATTAAAAGATGAGGAAGTTTCGATTTATATTGTTGTTTGTTGCTTTGGGTTTATTCTTAACGGTTCAATCCGCATGGGGGGAGAAAGCCTATGTGACGGATACCTTTAAAATTACACTCCGTACCGGCCCCAGTGTTCAAAACAAAATCATTACTTTGCTTTTTTCAGGGCAACCTTTAGAGATTCTGGATTCTAAAGAAGATTGGAGCTATATTCTTATCTCCGGAAAGGACGAAGAGGAGACCAAAGGATGGATATTAAATCGATATATAATAAAGCGTATGCCATGGGAAACCCAGGCCAGATACTTAAAAAATAAAAATAAATCACTCAAAAAGAAATTGGGTCTTATTGTGAATGAAAGTAACGAAACGACCAATCGAGCGGATAAAGCTTCAAAAGAGCTGGACAGCACTACTCGAGCACTTTACAAACTACAAGAAGAGCATGAAGCACTCAGGAAAGGGTCAGCAAAGTATCTGGAACTAAATGCAGCCTATGAGACAACAAAATCCGAATTTGAGACTGCCCAGGAGAAAGTTAAGAGTTTGACTATAGAAAATGAGAAGTTGAGATCTTCCGAAAGGAACAAATGGTTTGCCATAGGAGCCATTGTCCTCCTTTTTGGTTTTATATTCGGCATGGTGATAGGAAAACGCGAAAAGAAGCGTAAAGGCATTATCTATCAATAGGTTATGGATGCCTTATACTCTCTTTGTCAGTATACACGATTCCCCCCAGGGAGTATCCCCCTGGGATGAAACATACTCAGCATAATCAGCTCTTCTTGCTTACCAACCCCTCTTGAGTATGGTGACTGCACTCGATTGAACATCACCCAATTCTATCGTGTCTTGAAACCCACCCGCACAATGGGTAAATGCAACCTTCGCCCCTTTGACCTGGTTTTCTGCAACACCTCTCAATTGCCATACGGCCTCAGCAATCTGAGCAAGGCCGGTTGCTCCTATCGGGTGTCCTCTCGACATTAATCCACCGCTAACGCTTACAGGAATTTTCCCATTTATATCTGACAAACCTTCTTCAATAAACCTTCCCCCTTCACCTTTTTTACAGAATCCGAAGTCCTCGTAGTGGACGATCTCTGCTATGGTAAAGCAATCATGAACTTCTGCAAAATCAATGTCTTCCGGCCCTATTCCAGAGATTTCATAGGCATCTTTTCCTGCGCATCGGTCCGCCCCAAAGGTCGTGATGTCCTTACATTTCTTATATGGTCCTGAAGAAAGGGCAGATGCTGCAATCTCCACAGGTTTACTGGTATATCTCTTTGCAACCTCTTTACTACAAAGGATTGCCGCTGCAGCTCCATCTGTTGTTGGACAACAGTTTAAAAGGGTAAGGGGTTCCACGATTAAAGGCGAATTCAATACCTCTTCGATCGTTATGGGGTCTCTATATTGGCAGCGTGGATTAGGACCTGCGTTTTTTCGGTTTTTTACAGCAACCATAGCCAGTTGTTCTTTAGTCGTTCCGTACTCCTCCATATGCCGTGTTGCCACGTTTCCAAAATAGACAGGGGGGCTAAAGCCCATTACAGTCAATAGCTCAACACCGTCAGATGTTAAAGGGCGCCCTTTACCTGCCCTCCCTGTGAGTTTTTCTACCCCAAGGGCAATGGCCACATCATACATCCCTGTACCTATAGCCATCCATGCGTCTCTCAGGGCTGTAGAACCACTGGAACAGAAATTTCCCACACTGCTAATGGGGATCCCCGAAATACCCAACTCCCATAGAACCGATTGCCCTATGCCACATTCTCTGTTGTAAAGTTGACCTGTTCTGGCATGCCCTGCATAGGCAACTTGTATGTCTTTCTTATCAATGCCTGCATCTCTTAGGGCATTGAGAGCTGCGATTCTTCCCAGCTCTATAACATTGGATTCTTTAAATCTTCCAAACTGCGTCATCCCCACACCAACAATGCAAACTGTCCTCATAATTCAATGTCTCCATTAGATTGAAAATGGCCTGAACCTGTATCCATATACTGTTTTGCCTGTCTCATCCTCTCGAATCTTATCAACAAAGAGTTCCAGGTCCATACCGATCTGTAACTCTTTTTCATTATCCACTGTAAGAGGAGAGAATATCCTCAACCCCTCTGGAAGATCTACATATCCGACGGCATACGGTGCGCTGAAACCCAAGGGCGCCGCTTTGACGATACAGTATGTATAAAGCCTTCCCCTATGGCTCAGAAGCACATCCTCTAATCCTTCCTCTTTAAGGCAGTTTGGGCAAAGAACCCTCTTGGGAAAGAAATACTCTTTACAGAATTTACATTTGTTTCCGATGAGACGGGGTCTTTCAGAAGGCGACTCCGGCATTTTGATTAAAGGTTTTAACCTTGGATCTATATATTCTTCTATTGATTGAGCCGTTGAACCACTCTCGTGTGTCGGCATTTCATATCCTCCTTAAATCTCATAGCAGATATTTATTTTAGCCGAATCTGCCTCCACTCACATGGATCAATTCTCCTGTAATAAAGCTCGATTCATCCGATACCAGAAAAAGGATGGTATTTGCCACATCTATTGGATCGCCGACCCTTTTGATAGGCATATTTGCCAATTGTCTCTCCTTAATCATCTCATACTTGGGGTGGGATCTCATTAATTCAGTGGCGATTATACCCGGGGCAATGGCATTTGCGTTTATATTATATCGACCGAACTCCCATGCCAGGGATTTCGTCAGGCCGATTATCCCTGCCTTTGCAGCAGAGTAGTTGGCCTGTCCCGGATTTCCATGCCATGCCCTCGATGAAATATTGACAATCTTCCCGTATTTTTGTTCCACCATATAGGGTGTAGCAAACTTAGAGCATAAAAAAGCACCTTTCAGGTCTGTATCAACAACATCGTCCCAATCCTTTTCTGTCATGTTTTTTATAAGATTGTCACGGTTAAATCCAGCATTGTTGACCAGGATATCCAGCTTCCCAAATTCCTCGACAGCTTTACTCATTAATGCCTCAACCTCTTCTATCTTAGTCACATCTGTCTTTACAGCAATCGCCTTTTTCCCCTTTGCTTTTATCTCATTTGCTACCTTCTGTGCGTTCTCTATGTTGATATCCGTTACAACAACACTGGCTCCCTCTTCGGAGAGTCTCTTTACCGTGGCTTCTCCAATGCCCCTGCCTGAACCGGTTACAACAGCAACCATATCTTTTACTCTCATCTTTAGATATCCTCCTTTCACTTTTTTCTTTTAATCATAAGCGGTGTCTCACCTTCTTGAACCAGTTCTCCTCTTTGGTTATATACTTCCCTCTTCAATATAAAGATCCCTCTCTCCGGGTTCTTGGTCTCTTTTTTGTCTGTTATCCTGACCTTTACAGTTAAAGTGTCACCAATCTTAATTGGGCCTTTAAATTTCCAGTCCAGGCCAAGAAAGGCGATGA
The DNA here is from genome assembly GCA_030623035.1 of Deltaproteobacteria bacterium. Lineage (GTDB taxonomy): Bacteria > Desulfobacterota > UBA8473 > UBA8473 > UBA8473 > JAUXFK01. The sequence goes on from JAUXFK010000228.1 coordinate 3,583, forward strand.
GGTTCTTTGATATCTGTGTACAGAGCTCCGTTCGCGTAAATAGGCCCGATGCGATGGTCAGCCCCAAAAGCCCGTGAGCGATACGGGTTTGGAACATGGTATTCTTTCCAAACTCTTCACTCGTGTGTAGTTCGTTATAATCCCCGGAAAGCCCTGCAAAATTTACAATATCCGCCTCTGTAACGGTTCTTGAAGGAGAAGTATACTCTTCTCCAACTTCCAGATCTTCGAAGTATCTAAGTGTAGGTGTAGGTTCATTTGCCATCTTAAACTCCTTTCTTCTTTGTAATAATTCGCCACAATGAAAACGCAAGGCAGATGGAGAAAAAACAACTTCTTTTTATGTATCAATAAGTCTTCAACAATGCTAAAAAGAGCTTTGTAAAGATTGAAAATCCTTAGTAAGGTTATAGGAAAAGGCCTGAACTGTCAAGGATATAACCCTACATAGAAAGAAAATAACCAATCAGATAGCGGTCTGAATACATCACCGAATTTACGGGTTAGAGCACTAGGGTAGGCTCGAAAGCCACTGGTATGCAGGAGCAACCAGGATATTCTGGTCTCCGTTAGGTATCATGCGGTAACCTGCGCTTTCCTCAACAAGTTGAACCGCCGGTTTTTTTAAAACACCCTGGAACTTCTTGAGGGCTGGGGATGGCTCTGTATCTGAAAGTTTAGCCTCAATTAAAACAAGGGGTTCACCCTCGTTTGCAATGAGAAAGTCCACTTCCTGATGTTCCTTGTTCGTAACTACTCAGCCGCCGATCTACGCTGATCATCACTGATATTTTTTC
>JAUXFK010000136.1 GCA_030623035.1 Deltaproteobacteria bacterium
ACTTGGATGCGAGTTTTACACGGATTAAAATTTGATTGCCGCTCCTTGCAACTCTTTTCAAAAAGCTAAACTCTTACAAACACGACAGATTATTGCAGCATCGGGTAATGTAAAGCTCGAAGCTTCGATCGACAATCTTCATTAAACTTCTATAAAGTGAGATAAGACAATGCCAGACGAGATCAATGAGAATAAAGGTGTAGTGTTTAACATCCAGCGCTTTTCCATCCACGATGGGCCCGGGATAAGGACTACAGTATTCTTGAAGGGATGCCCCCTTCGCTGTGGGTGGTGCAGCAACCCGGAGTCGATAAGTCTCCTCCCCGAGATCATTACCAGGGATGTTAAGTGCATTAAGTGTGGCAAGTGCGTTGAAGCATGCCCGAAGAAGGCCATCGTCGTTCTGGATGACACAAGGACTGTTGACTGGGAAAAGTGCGACCAGTGCATGAAATGCGTTGAGGTATGCCCATCTAAATCGATAGAGCCTGCCGGGAAGTACATAAGTGTTAAAGAAGTACTGGACACTGTTGAGAGAGATGCCAGTTACTACCGGCGCACCAACGGTGGAATGACTGTCTCCGGGGGTGAACCATTAGTGCAATGGCCGTTTACTTTAAAACTTCTTCAGGAGGCAAAGAAAAGGGGGTTTCATACTGTTTTAGATACGACGGGTTATGCGGATTGGAAAGTACTGGATGAGATACGGAATTATACTGACATCGTACTCTATGACGTTAAGCATTTAGACTCGGCAAAGCACCAGGAAGCCACTGGAGTATCCAATGAGCGTATCATTGAAAATCTGCAAAAGATGGTAGACAATCCCAAGACAAAGATATGGATTCGACATCCAGTGATCCCCAGGTTCAATGACATTGATGAGGATATAGAGGAATTATGCAGATTTGTGCTGGCTCTCGGACCTTCTGTAGAAAAGGTCTCTCTACTGCCTTACCATAAGTTTGGAGAGTTGAAATATACGGCTACAGGAAGGAAGTATCCGTGGGATGGGGCTCCTTTGATCAGTGACGAAAGGATGGCTGAGTTCAAAGAGCACATTGAATCCCATGGACTCAAGGTGGATATGGGCAGATAGAAAAAAGGGATGGTTTATAACTGAGGCTGCAATGCCTCAAACCAGGGAAAGGAGGTAAAGGACAATGGCAGAGATACCGAAACCAGGCAGTATTTCCTTTGAGGACAGAGTAAATAAGAGTACACCCTTTGAGTGGGGTTTTGGTTCCACGCCCCGAATTGCCAAACTAAGGAATGATCTTTACTGGAAAGCAGCAGTTACAAAGGAATGGTACAACGTTGCCATGGGGCTGGGAAAGTGCACCTTTCGTGAAGGACAGGGCGTTAGGATGGATGTAGACAGGGCAAGAATTATTACAAAATCGTATAAAGAGACAGATGGGCAGCCATGGGTGATGCGAAAGGCAATGGCTGTAAAAAAGCTCTGTGAGGAGACTCCGATCTTTATAAAGCCCGGCGAGCTTATCGTGGGCGACCCCAACAGTGCACCAGACGAGGTGAGATGGTATCCGGAGACCGCTGTATGGTGGATGCCGGATGCGGTTACCAGCGGTGGATTCTCTGAGATGGTAGACGATGCACAGAGGAAAGAGATCGTTGAAGAGATCTGTGAATATTGGAATGGCAGGAATGTGAGGGACCGAATACTGGCCTCTCTACCTGAAGATATGGTGCCGATAATAATGGGTGGACTCGACACTCCTGTTACGCTCAATGTCTGGGAGGAGTCGCGAACTGTCGCTAATTATGAGTATGAGTCACTCTTCAAGGAAGGACTCAAGGCAAGGGTTGAAAGGGCAGAGGCGAATCTGAAGAATCTGGAGGACCAAATAGCAGAGATGAACCCCGGAGAATATCTCGAAAAGAAGAACAACTGGGAAGCCATGGCGATATGCGGCAAAGCCATAATTCACTTTGCAAAGAGATATGAAAGACTCGCAAAAGAACTAGCCAGGGCAGAGACGAATGATACCCGCAAAGAAGAGCTGGATAAAATCGCTACCATCCTGGAGTGGGTACCGGCAAATCCGCCACGAACCTTCCATGAAGCCCTTCAGTTTTTCTGGATTGTGGATGTTGTCGGGCATTTTATGGCGGTATGTGGTAATGGTTGTGGTGCCAGAATCGACCAGGTGTGGTGGCCTTACTATGAGGCGGATATGAAGGCAGACCGGATCACCAGGGACAAGGCATTAGAGCTGGTGGAATGTCTGTTCCTCAAGATTCAGGATTTAGGCTCTCCACCAGAGTGGCCTTTGAGTTTCAGCGTAACCTCCGGCTTTGACGTGGGTTATACCCCCAATATCTGTGGGTCCGACAGTAGTGGCCAGGATGCATCTAACGATCTGAGCTGCATTATCATGGAGGCTATGGTTAATTGCCACCTTACTCAGCCACCGATTGCGGTTCGTTACCATCGCAACATCTCACCTGATGTGATAGACAGGGCAATTGATCTACTGCGGACCGGCCAGGGGCATCCGTCCTTCTTCAATGAGGACCTGCTGGAGAAGTGGGGTCTTATGCTGGGCTACTCCCCTGAGGATGCCAGAAAGACCCAGGTAAGCGCATGTGTTGCAAATCATATTCCTGGAAAGTCCCTGGATGCAACCGGCCTGATTGAGGTTGGGATAGTATTTTCCATCAGGCTTTTGGAGGAGATTTTGGGTTTGTATGTGCCCGAAGTATCTGGGGGGCCGAAGACGAAAGACGTGGTGGAGATGAACTCTGCTCATGAGATATTCGATGCGTTCTGTGAGCGGTTGTTATACTATTCGAAGATCGCTGCGATCACATGGAATATCGCTCAGCAGGTGATTACGGAGTATAACCCGGATCCGTGTAACTCCTTCCTCCTAAATGAACCTCTTGAGAGGGGACTTGATCTAAATAAGCTTCATAAGGAGGATAACACCTGGCCCAACTTCGTCAACTTTGGAAGACAGAACCTGGCCGACTCCCTTGCAGCGATTCAGAAGCTCGTTTTCGATGAGAAGAAATACACTATGGAAGAGCTATTGAAGTCGCTAAAGGCAAACTGGGAAGGGTGCGAGGAGATGCGGCAGGATTTTCTCAACGCTCCCAAGTATGGTAACGATAATGACTATGCGGATGAATGGGCAGTAAAGGTAGCTGTTGGGATGGAGGACACGGTGAAGCAGGTCAAGGATGCATGGGGTTATCCTCTTACCTTTGATGGAAGCACAGTTGCTGGTTACCAGGCAGCCGGTCTTCCATGCGGTGCCAGCCCAGACGGTAGGATGGCTAGTAGCTTTTTGGCTGACGGCACCCTTTCGCCTATGACTGGCGTCGATAAGATCGGTCCAACAGCGGTCCTCAACTCGGCAAGTAAGATACCTTACCTTGGTACCCAACTCTTCAACCAGCGGTTTATGCCACAGTTCCTTGAGGGGGAGAACAAAATGATATTTCTCGAATACCTCAGGGAGTGGTATGAGAAAGGGACTATCCCCCATATCCAGTTCAATGTGATAGACAGTAATGTCCTTCGTGAGGCCCAGAAACATCCCGAAGATTACACTGATCTGCAGGTGAGGGTTGCCGGATACAGTGCCTTCTGGGTTGATCTGTCCGGGGAGGTTCAAGAAACCATCCTTGCCAGAACAGAACAGTGCATTTAGCAGTTGCTCTTTTTGAAAAAGTAGTTACCAAAGGCGGCAATCAATCACATTATAAACCGTGCAAAACTCGAGTTCATGTAAGCGTAGAGCTACGAGCATAGAGATTAGAGTTATCATGGCTAAACAATTACACAAACCGTTTTATTTTAGGAGCAAATGGCTATAGAAGAGTCTTCTTTGTATAAGCTGGAATCTGTAAAGTTCGATATGTATAAATATCGACCAGTGCCTGTCACATATGAGTTAAGGGCCTCGATCCTGAAGAAGTTGTGCATGCAAGAAGACCCGCTGCCAGACATCCAGGGACGAAAAGAGACCAAAAGAGATGTCCTTCGGGCTTTACTCTCTGGTCATAGCATCTTCCTGGTCTCTGAAGAAGGCACTGGAAAAACAAGGCTGGCAAAATCAATAACCAAACTCTTGCCTTCCATCCCCAGGATAAAAGGATGTCTGTATAATGACGATCCGAAATGGCCGGCCTATTTGCTCTGCCCACAATGCAAAGATAAACTGGCCTCTAAAAAAGAATACAAAGTTGAACTCATCTGCGGGGAAGAAAGGTTTTCCCGTATCCAGGGCAATGATTACACGGATGAAGCAAAACTAATAGGATTAAAGGATATACAGGCCATCATCGAAGGGAAAAGCCCCTCTGATCCCAGAGTCTTCTCTGCTACCGGTGCTTTTCGTGCAAATAGAGGCATACTATTTATTGATGAATTGCCGGCTATACGGACAAAGGTTCAGGTTCTTCTACATCCAATTCTGGAGGAAAAGAAAGTAATCCTAGAGGAATACAACTGGGAACATCCTTTGGATATTGTTTTAATCGCTACCGGAAACCCCCGTGGGTTTTCCCATGTCAATGAAGTCCCCCGTCCTCTCCTGGACAGGTTAGAACTCATTTACACCCCTTTACCTGACATCGAAGTCGAAAGAGAAATAATGTTACGAGAAAAGTTCAAGGTAGAAGATAATTATATCGAGCAAACTAAGATAAAGGAGGTCTCCCTACCCTGTACAAGCCTTGAAGAGATAGAAAGGGAGATTGTCCTGCCATGGTGGATTATCTACCTTTTAAATGGAGCGATAGCCTATAGCAGAAAGTGTAGCCTAATCGATAAGAAACCAAGCCTGCGCGCAAGCAACAGGGCAATAAACCATACTTATGCTGGAGCTGAGCTGGATAATAGGAAGGTAGCGTACCTAATAGATGCTTGCGAGGGATTAAAGTTAGCACTGCGCGGAAGGGTAGAGCTCAGACCAGACCTGATAGATTTTGATAATCCAGCCGAGAGTTTTAAACGTATAGACGAATTGAGTGAAGACCTGTTGTGGAATGCGCTTGAGGACTCTGTGGATCTATTTTTGGAGGGATGCAATCGTGAAAAGCTGGAGCGTGACCTAAAGTCATTGGCATCCGAGGGAATCCAAAATGTAACACATAAACTTCAAAGGCATGATGAACTCAACAGAGCTGTTAAACGAATGAAACAATCTGCGCTTGAAAGGGTGAGTAGCGAGTTTCTAAGCAAGTGGGAAGAGAAACTATTTCTAAATCCTGCCAGTGCCGGCGAAGGAATCCTGGAAATGTATAATTTTTCTGCTGTAGAGACTATCTACAATCTTGCTTTGCACCGCAATTTGATTCGTGATGCTGAGATTGAGGGAAAGGTCTTTGTTCCCAGGATGGTCTCCTGGGCGAATAGGAGTTAGTAAAGTGGCCGATTGCAATAGATGCATGCCTGATCGTCCTGAGGAAGAAATCTTGGCTGAGATTGCCCATCATAAAGACCGTTCTATCAGGGGCTTGTTCCATAAGCTGAGGAATGATAAGCAAGGCGTCTTAAAAGAGAGGGTAGTTGAGCATATTAATGAGAGGTTGCAACAAGAGCAAGTAGGGGGATATATAAAGACAACAGGAGAATATGAAAAAGATATTAGCAATAAAATATTGCCTAAAGATGTTGAGGAGTGTTTGGATGAGTGTGTTCAACAGGGAGATATAGAAATAGAAAACGGCCAGATTAGAATAACCCCAAAAGGTGGTGAGAAACTGGCGAACAGGATTAAGGTAAAGCTGGAACAACTCCACAAAGCAAGGAAAGGTTCTCATCGGATAAAAAGAGAACTGGGCTATGGTTTGGACTTTGCGCTCACAACAAAGAAGTACGAGTCTGGGGATGTTTATCAGTCCATTGATATCCAAAAGACCCTTCTTTGCTCCTTGGAAAGAAATGCACAGAAAAGGAATCCCTCCAGGATATCTGTTAAACGAGAAGACCTTAGGGTCTTTGAAAGAACCTATGAAAATAGGATGTGTATAGGTTTGATAATAGATGAAAGCAGCAGTATGGGGGAAGATAAGAGAAATGCAGCCCTGGATACCTGTTTGGCCTTGATAAAGTTTAAAAAACCAAGCGACAGGTTAAAAGTATTTGTCTATTCTGCAGAGGCCAAGGAAATACCGTATTGGGACATCTTGAATACAAGCCTTCCCGGTGGTACAACAGATATGCGGATCGCCCTACAAACTGCCCGGGTTGCCCTCAGGAATGAAAGATTAAATAGACAGGTATATCTCATAACAGATACGGAGCCGAATACTGAAAATGGCAGATATGTTGGGTTTGAAGCAGCCATCCCCGGCGTTTTAAGAGAAGTTGCCCGCTATAGACAAGAAGGGATTACATTGAATATCATAATGTTAGATGATAGAGCCAAACCAAAGGAGCTTGCTTCCCATCTAGCCAAAATCAATGCAGGCGAGGTCTTCTTTACCTCACCATCCAATTTAGGGAAGGTAGTAATAGATGATTATCTGTTGACCAGAATGTCTACAGGTTTTTCTTAGTAACTGTCCGTCCAGAAATGAGCAATTTTGTTCAAGATCAAGGAAGGGGAAGGGATTAAAATCTGAGCCTGACACAGAGATTGGGCAAAAGGGCCATTTATGGATGGACACTTGCAAACATTCGCATTCATACACAGGACAAATCGAATGATTTTGGATAAGCATTATCTATATTGGATATATGTAATACCCAAGAATCGAGCATCTCGGAATTTCCCTTTTACATATAAGGGAAATCCCTTAACAAAACAAGAGTACTTGGAGTATTGGGGAAAATGGGTAATTATGGATGAAAAGGAGAAGCTTGATCAACTGGCCCGTCAGCTTGAGCCTCATGTGGAGAGCAGGGCTATTTATACGATTAAGTATACTCGCGTTCCAGAGAAAATTTTCGATATCGATTCGTGTGTGATGTGCGTCTTTTGTGATGCCAGGGAAAGAGAAGAAGTGTGGCAGATCCTGTCCAGCGTTGGGGTAACCTTAAAGGCCTGGATATATGACAGAGAGGTAATTGAGATGTGGCAGACCGGCGGGGTGATGTTGGAGCAGTGGCTCAGCCATTTTGGGGTAAAAGGCAAAGAGGCTGAAGAGATCAGGATAAGCACTCAGGAAAAGCTTGAAAAGTGGCTTGCGAATATAGAAGATGAAGCTGATACAGGACCCTGGAGCTTTGAGTTGATATCGTAAAGAGATATCAGTATCCGCTTTTTTGTTAACTCAATATCCATTTGTGCAAAATACAAAAATTGGTAATATGCACAACCCGGTCTCCCAGGGAGACGACATGGATTATATTGCAAGGAATTGCCACATTAGAAATTAGTGACAATTAGGGGGGGCGTCCATCAATAAGTAAATAACTTGATAGTATAGGAAATCCCATTTTTTTGCCAATGATTTTATTTAGTTATTGAAGATTTGAGGCATAGAGTTTATTATATTGCTATGAAATTTCTGCTGAATAGGCGGCAAGGCGAGCGGGACAAACAAGACGAGGGGGTTTTTAGATCTATTTTTAGAGATCATTGGGATAGATTTAAGAGCAAGCATCCAAGGTATGATGGCGGAATTTGACGGAACTTATTATGAAGGATTTATGCCTACATTAGGATGTCCTAATTGCAATCAAGAGACAATGGAATACTCTGAAGTCTAAAGAGTCCGCCCGAAGGTGCGCTAAGTTCTTCGAGAGAAAACAGGTGAAAATTTTGGAAATGCATATATTGATAGCCCTGGGTATCCTCTTTATCGCCGGGTATCTGGGAGGTCGATGTGCCAATTATCTTAAATTTCCCCGGGTAACCGGATATATCATTGCCGGAATCTTATTAAGCCCATCTCTGTTCGG
>JAUXFK010000173.1 GCA_030623035.1 Deltaproteobacteria bacterium
CGGCAATCAAATTTTAATCCGTGTAAAACTCGCATCCAAGTGAGCATAAAGAAAGAACAGTATATCACTATTCAATTCAGTAGTTCCATTATTAACTATTTCAGATATTAAATCTGAGGTTATCCCCTGTTCTTTCTTAAAGCTCACTAAGACGCTCAAACAACTACACGCATTAAAATTTGATTGCCGCTTCTTGCAACTCTTTTCAAAAAGCTAAACTGTTACTACTTTTTAAATATTTGCGTTATCATTGAAGACTTTTTTCTTGTTTAAGACAGATTTTTGGTATAGCCTTATTTGATTTGGTATAGCATTTTGTATGTTCATAGACAATCATGATTTGAGGAGGTGATGGCTATGGAGTCACCATTCATCAAAGAAGAACACCAGATTTTCAGAAGAGCTTTCAGGGATTTTGTCAATAAGGAGATTAAACCTTATTGGGAACAGTGGGAACATGACAAGAGGATTCCAAGGGATTTGTGGTTAAAGATGGGCGAACAGGGATATCTCTGCCCATGGCTCGATGTAAAGTATGGCGGTTCTGGCGCCGGATTTGAATATTCGGTGGTCATTCATGAAGAACTCAGTCGATCAGAGGTTGCCGGTGCAGGCGGAATGGGTGTTCACAGCGATATCGTCGTTCCCTATATTTACCACCAAGGAAACGAAAGACAAAAGGAGAAGTACCTTCCCGGATGCGCCAGTGGAAAGATCATTACCGCTATAGTCATGACTGAGCCGGAGGCCGGCTCGGACCTTGCCGCTATCAGGACAACGGCAATTAAAGATGGCAATGACTATATTGTAAATGGCCAGAAGGTCTTCATTACAAATGGCATAACCTGCGATCTTGCGATAGTTGCTGTAAAGACAGATACAAAGGCAGATCCTCCATATAAGGGAATCAGTATACTTCTCATTGAAGATGGGACTCCTGGATTTTCTAAGGGGCGTCTCCTTGAGAAGGCAGGTGCCCATAGCCAAGATACTGGAGAGTTGTTCTTCGAGGATTGTCGAGTTCCTAAGGAGAATCTGTTGGGCAAGGAAGGTGAAGGATTTCAGTACCTGATGTACAATCTGCAACAGGAGCGTCTGGTGTCCACGATTGGTGCCCAGGCTACTGCAGAGTATGTGTTGGAAAAAACCATTGAATACTGCAAGACCCGTAATGTCTTTGGGCGTCCTGTAACTAAATTTCAGCACAATACATTCAAGATCGTTGAGATGGCAACTGAGGTCGAAATCGGAAGGGCCTTTCTCGATTCTTTGATCGAAGAATTTATTGAAGGGAAAGATATTACCCTCAAGGTATCGATGGCCAAATGGTGGACGTCGGAGATGGTCAATCGTATTGCATACCATTGCACGCAGCTACATGGTGGTTATGGGTATATGAAGGAGTACTTTGTTGCAAGGGTACCCGGAGATGTTCGTCTCTTGACTATTGCTGCCGGTACTACAGAAATCATGAAACTTATCATCGGAAGAATGTTGGGGTTGTAAGATTTCAGGATAAACTCAGTGCAAGATAAGCAATTTCAGGTGGTTGAGACCCGTTGGATGAGTTTAAGAAAATGCCTAAAGCGAGTTCTGGATGGGTCAAAAAACATGGTAAAGAGAGCGGAAAAGTGAATTTTTCAGTATGAAGAACTTAGCGCCCTTCGGCGGAACTTTTTTGACAGGATTACCACGATTAACAAGATTTTCTTATTTTCTTTATATCCTGAACATCCCGTCTATCCTGTCTAAAAAATGGGATTTCCTATACTATCAAGTTATTTACTTGCCGATGGAAGTCCCCCCTAATCCTGCCCTGAAGGCCTGTTTTACTGTTTTACCCCTAAGACATTATATATACCTATCTCTTCTTCAATCCCTTTGACTTTTACAATATCTAACTTCTCTGCTTCTATTTTATTTTGAACTTCTTGAAAAGTTTCTTCTGTAATTAATATCTGACCTTCTTTTGCCAACTTTTCCAACCTGGATGCAATGTTTACAGCTGAGCCCAAAACCGTATATTCCTTTTTTCTGGTGGAACCAAATATACCCACAACTACTTCACCTGTACCAATACCAATACCTGTAGGTATTGACGAGAGATAAGTCGACCCTATTTTTACACTTGTTTCTGCCATCCGCTTTTGGATATCTATAGCAGTCATAACTGCACGAAGGGAATCGTCATTATAGGAGACGGGTGCTCCATATATAACCATTATACTATCGCCTATGTGTTTATCGAGTGTTCCGTTATACTGGAAGATAATATCGCTCAAAGGAGTGAAGTAATAATGGGATAAGAACGAAGCCAGCTCCTGCGGGTCTGTTCTTTCTGAGATTGAGGAAAAACCTCGTATATCTGTAAACATAACGGTTGTCTTTTGTTTTCTGGGCCTGACCAATCTGGGGTCGTTCTGTAATTCGTGCAATATTTGACTGGAAACGAATTGTTTCAAGTGCTTTTTTAAGAAACACTCTCTTATCTTGGCTCTTATCTCAACATTGTCAAAAGGCTTGGTCAAAAAACCATCTATACCTTCATTTGTAGCCTGGATTGCGCTCTCCATACTACCGTATCCTGTTAAAATAATCCTCGTTATTTCAGGATTAATAATGCCAATAGCCGATAATGTCTTGATACCATCCAGGCCGGGCATCTTCAAATCCGATATGACAATGGAAATCTGATCCGGATTCTTTTTCACTGTCTCTATCGACTCATTCCCGTCCTGTGCAAGGAAAATAGAATAACCTTCACGTTGAAGTGCCTTTTTAAGAGCCCTCCGAATACCCTCTTCATCATCTACTATTAATAATCCATGCATTGTAATGTCCTTTTAAAAGCTATTTTGATTTATTTACAGGTAACTCAACCCGAAAAGTTGTCTCTATATCCGGCGTACTGAAGACAGATATATTACCATTATGTCTCTTTATAATCTCGTGAGAGATATAAAGGCCGAGGCCTGTACCTTTGCCTACTTCTTTTGTTGTAAAGAAGGGTTTAAATATATCCTTACTTATGGATGGCTCAATTCCTTTGCCAGTGTCAATGCATTCAAAGATTACTTTATCCGCATCCGGATCATATCTTGTCCTTAGTGTTATCTTCCCTTGATTCTCTTTTACTCCCTGGATTGCGTTCTTTAAAATATTGAGGCATACCTGTCCCAGATGAGCAAAGTTTCCTTTTATATTTGGGATAGTTTCCTCAAAGTCTTCTTTAATCTTCAACTCGTATTTCTTATACTGATTATAAAGGATCATCAATGCCTCTTTGACAACTGTATTTATATTTACATCTTCCTTATAATTCTGGGTCTGTCTTGAGATATCCAAAAGACTCGCTACAATCTCTTTCGCACGTTTCAAATCCTTTAAAGTAAATTGAAGGTCATCTATTATTTCACTATCTTCTTCGCTTCTGCAATCTTTCTCTTCTAAAGTTTCCAAAGTGGTCTGGATAAGACTCGATACACTCGATAAAGGGTTGTTGAGTTCATGGGCGACACCGGCAACCAATTGCCCAATAGCTGCAAGGCTCTCTGATCGAATGAGTTGTTCCTGGGTTCTTTCTTTCTCTAATAAAGCGTTTTCCAGTTCATTTGTTCTCTGCCTTATCTTTGTCTCCAGGTTTTTGTTTAAGTCTTCGATTATTTTGTATGACTTCGCATTTTCTAAAGAGATACTGCTTTGACTCGCCAATGTTTGTAGTAACTCCATATCCTCCGATGTATATATTTCATAGGAATTTTTATGGCCCAGGCTGAGGAATCCCTTAATAGAGTCTTTAAAGACCATGGGTATTATCAAACTTGCATTGAGAAAATCTAATTGTTTAAGACACTCTATTTTGCTGCTTTGTGGGGCATTGGATTCTTCAATATCATGCCTGGATATCTCTTTCTTCTTATCCAGCAACAGGGCAATTAAAGGAGTTCTCCGGTCTAATTTGAGCGCTTTAATATCTTCTTGAAATTCTCCCTTCATGCCCCGAACTTTAAATACTTCTTCTTTCGTATTCCATAATAGAATAGAGACCGCCTTTACCTTCATTGAATATACAATTGTATCTATAATCCGATTGATTATATCATCTATATCAAGGATGGATGTCATGGCCTGGCTGACATCCCTTAGTGTCTTTTGATAATCATACTTACCCTTAAAGAAGAGTTTATCTATCGTTGTCTGGACTCTTTCTTTTATAGGTGTAAAAAAAAATACAATGGCCAGGAAGAGAAAAACAGGAAAAATAAGGGATTCTGAAAGTTCAATTTTCTTGAATGCAACATCAAATATTACGATTGAGCCTGCATATAACCCGGTAAGTAAAGTTGTGACCGTTGAATAGACCATGCCCTTTCTTATGAGTAACTCCATATCTAACAGGTTGTGTTTTAATACGCCGAATGCCAGGAATATCATGGGTACAAAACCGAAGTTGCCAAGGGGGTAAACCCCTATTCCAGTCATAGGGAAGACGTTAAACAATGCCAGAATCGCATAGATTTCAAACCCTAGAAAGATATACTTAATCTTGTTTCGCTTTATAGGATCAGGCTCTTCTTTTACAGCCCTGTAGAACAGATATAAGCAATAAATCAGGGTTAGAGAATTTATGGATATAAACAAAAAGAAAAGGGGGCCACCCATTGCGAAAAAACCGAAGTTATACTTATAAATTCCAGTGAGATATAGTTCTGATTGGGTGAAAAACATCAAGGCAAAACTGAAGAAGTACGCAAGAGGGATTAAGAATTTCCTCTTTTTAATGGAAAGAAAAGAATATACAAAGTGGAGGTATATCGGAATATTATAGACCAGTAAGATGTGATCATATCTGCTTATTTTTAGGGCTGTTTCCTCATCTGTTATTATAGTCAGTAAGAATATGTCGAGGCTGAGAAAAAAACCAATCGTGCATAGAGATGCAAAGAGTATATTGCTCTTTCTACCCTTCCCCTTTATAAATGCCAGTAATGCCAACCCCAGAGTTGTTATGAGGCCCAAAAGAGGAGGTAGACCATAAGGGTAGAACCCCTTAATGATATCTATTGTGTTATCTAACATTGATGGAGCTTATTCCCCGGCTTTCAACCCTTTTCTTTAAAGTATTTCAATGTCAATTTAAGCCCTTCATCGAGAGATATTTCAGGCTCCCATTGAAGTATGCTCTTTGCTTTCTTTATGTCCGGTTGTCGTACTTTCGGATCGTCCTCTGGCAATGTTTTAAAAGCTATCTTTTTCTTGGTACCTGTTATCTCAATTATCTTCTTTGCAAAATCCAGAATGGTTAATTCATCCGGATTGCCCAGGTTTACCGGCAATGATTCATTTGACAAAAGAAGTCTATAGATCCCTTCCACTAAGTCTGAAACATAACAGAAACTTCGGGTTTGCAACCCATCGCCAAATACGGTGACTTCCTCGCCTCTTAGTGCCTGGCACATAAATGTGGGTAATGCTCTACCGTCATCCAGCCTCATCCTGGGGCCATAGGTATTAAAGATTCTGACTATTTTCGTATCAATCCCATGGTATCTATGGTATGCCATAGTCATCGCTTCGGCAAATCTCTTTGCCTCATCGTATACCCCTCGAATACCAATAGGGTTAACGTTTCCCCAATAATCTTCGTGTTGTGGATGAACCAACGGATCCCCGTAACACTCGGAAGTTGAAGCCAATAGAAACCCTGCGCTTTTTGCTTTGGCCAATCCTAAAGCCTTATGGGTGCCCAGTGAGCCGACTTTCAGGGTTTGGATTGGTAATTTCAAGTAATCTATAGGACTGGCGGGAGATGCAAAATGTAAAATATAATCGAGACTCCCCTCGACATAGATATATTCTGTTACATCGTGTTTTATAAATATAAAGTTTTCATTACCAAAGAGATGGGCAATATTATCCGGATTGCCTGTAATCAGGTTGTCCATACAGATTACAAAATGGCCTTCTGCAATTAATCGATCACACATGTGAGAACCGAGAAAACCTGCCCCCCCGGTAATTAATGTTCTCATAGCAACGCTCCTTTCAGGTACTATTCTTATTCTTTAATCTTCCGTAGTAACAGTTTAGCTTTTTTGTAACAGTTTAGCACTATGAAATAGAAAACTATCATCAAGCTTCAACGACGGTCAAATTTTAATGCGTGTGCTGTCTGAGCGTCTTAGTGAGCGTTAAGAAAGAACAGGGGGGGAAGCCTTGTTGTACTTGGATGTTAATC
>JAUXFK010000105.1 GCA_030623035.1 Deltaproteobacteria bacterium
AGATTGATCACCTACTTCTTCTTTTTTAGCAAGGCATCGAGACCGGCAAACGGCTGGTAAGTAGAAGGCGGCTTCTGCTCGCTGCCCGGTGCCGCCGCCTCATAGGATTCTTCGTCTTGATAAAACGAGTGCTCTTCGTCGTGACAGTAGAGACACAACAACTCCCAGTTACTGCCGTCAGACGGATTGTTATTGTGGTTGTGATCCTTGTGATGGACAGTAAGCTCTCGAAGCCTCTTGCCTGTAAATTCTCGCCCGCATCGCGCACAGATCCACGGATAAATCTTGAGCGCTTGCTCCCGATATGTCTTCTCTCTACGCTCTCGGTCGCGCTGAATCTCAGCAAATATCTGGTTATACTTGTCGGCATCTGCTCGCGTATTCTCTGGTGACATGTAGACATCCTCCAGTCTTTTGCTTTATGCAGGCATGGGGACACTCACAGGCTGTTGCCACTTTTGTACTATTTCCTAAGCCAAAAGTGTGTCTCATCGAATTCTTTCAATCTATATCTATCCCATCCGGGAAAGGTCTCACTGTATATACCAAGCTTTATCCCCATTAACTTTACAGCCCTTATCAGCAACAACTTTAGTGCCCTTGGTTTACTGAGGAGTCCTCTCATCAAGACAATAAGCGTAGTCGTCAATGTGGGGGGGCATCCCTCTATTCTGACGGCATTCTGTAAGCTTTTATTGCTTTTGATTCCGCAGTTTCCATATAGAAATACGTTTTTAGCGTCGTTTTCTGCGTACAATTCCTTACCATAGTAGAGCCTTGCATCACCAAAATCCATATTGGGATTATCTTTGCCAAATATGGACAGTGCCAGAGCAAGTGTTGCCGCACAACCGCAGCAGAGGGTTTGCCCAGGAGAGGGAGATTTCAGTCCACTGATATTCGCTGGTGCCAATAGTTCCTTGTCTGGTTCAAACTGCCACTGTAGGCTCTCCTTACAGGATTCTATGTCTTCTCCCTTGATCGGAATATTACGAATGTCAAAAGAGCGGTTGTGCCTCTTTGCGTATTCTCTCAGATAACCGACCTGGGATGGATCGATCCCAAGGACGCTTGCCCCAACAGTATCACAGTTGAATACGTCTGTGCCCGCTATGATTATATCCTTGCGGTACGCTTTACCAACAAGGGTTTCCGGTCCTTTTTCCAACATATATATCCCATCGATTAGAATCAAATCGCTCTTTATGGATTCATTCAAAAGGCAGATAAGAAAGTCCAGCCGGTTCGTATTATGAAATTTCTTTTTTGAAGCCTTGCTTAAACATCCTTTAAGGTTCTTAAATCCCATAGAAATCCGGGTCTGGAAGTGGGTCTTCAGTACCGGGACATTGATGAGAAATCCTGCATCCAAGGCCGCTTTGGCCACCTGAACCTTTTCACCTTCTAAATCCATATCTACAAAAGGGCCTTCGTTGAAGTCAATCAGTTTTACATTGTGTCTTTGTGCTACCTTGTCAATGCCTGTCCCCTTGAATCCTTTTCTCGTATATGGTTTTAGATCGTCAAGTAAATCGATGATTGCCCCTTCGCCAATCGAAATATCTTTGCAGCCATATTCGAGCAACAACCGTACAATACCGTCTATGATCTTTGAGGTGGTTACCATTCCATAGGGAGGCGTTATCCTGTGCCGGAAACAATTATTGGGTTTTATAAGTACCCTGTCGTCCCTCCTTAGTTTATCAAAACCGCCACACATTTCGATAGCTCTACGAAGTGAATCCAGGGAACCATCGAACTTCAAAAGCGATACTATCATACCCCCTCCTGACGGACCGGATAGTTTTTTACCTCTTTTACATACATATCCAAAAACATCTGCGCCTTGTCTTTAGAAAAGAGTGCCGGTCTATACGTAAGAGAGAGATTTAGATTTTTATTGTATACACCTGCACATATACTAAGTCCCATTGGCGTCACTACAGGTGCTGAGCCGGTAACATTGACAATCTTTGAGCTGCCTATATTTTTCAACGCTGGTTCTTCAGCACCTATTTTAGGCCAGATTACACCCGGATTTGTAACCAGAATACTATCTACATGTGTCCTGGAAATCATCAGGTACCTGCACATCCCCATCATAACCACCAGGGGAAAACAAGAACAAAAGTAAAATAAATATATCAAAGAAAAAGCAATCCTATTTCTGGCAGCAGAAATCGTATCGCTTCTTACCTTTTTCAACAACCTTACTGGATCCGCCCGATCTTCTTTCGTAGTCGACAGGGAAACCCAGGACACGAAATTTGAAACAACATTCCTGAATCCTTTCGGGCAGATATTCACCGGTGCCATTATGCGTATCTTATTACTGCTTTTTCCATGCATCTTATTCCACTTTTCTACAACCCGATAACATGCTGCTAAAAGGATATCGTTAAGCTCAACACCGGCTTTTATTGATCTGGATTCGATGTCTTCTCTTTGTTCCGGACTTATTGTGTTAAAGCAAATGTGGAGTTCCCTGGAGCGTCCTGACCTGTCATGGGAGACCCTTGTTGGAAAAGGAAAAGCGTCAATAAAAAACCTGTAAAAAAGGCTGGATACCATTTTTCGATAATAGCGATCTACCCGTTTTCTCTGGCTGTGTGCAAATTCCAGCAATTCATCCCCTTTTCGGGACATGCGAATATCCTGTGGGATTTTAGAATCACAAGCAAGATCGTCGTTATAGGATTCGATTACTCTCCTTACGAAAATCAGGGCACGAAGTCCGTCCGTTGCACTATGATGAAAAGTAAAGATCAAAGAAGAATCGAGGTCATTTTTCGCTACGAGCAGGACTCTAACCGGAAACCCCTTCCATATGTTCAGAGGTTGGTTCATCCAATCAAAAAGACATCTTTCATAGCTGGCATCTTTGGTTTCAGACAAATCCTGAACACTCAGGACTCCCCCTTTAATCTCCTCCTGTACCTCTCGAGATACCCTAAAATACCTTCTTTTCAGAATCGTTCTCATAATGGGAAAGGCTCTTTGCGCGGACTTTACTGCCTGATTCAATCTTGCCGGGTCTATCTTCCCTTCTAGATTCAAGATCACATGGATAAGCATAGGCTCATTTATCCCATCAAGGCCCAGTAAACACTTGTCCACACAATTCAATGGGATTGATCTGCTCTGTCTTTTCATTCTTCTAATGACTCGATCCTTTCTTTTGCTGCTTTTGCAATCTCATCCGATACTGTCTGCCCCCCCCGGCGTGCCAGCCATGCCAGAAGCCCTGAGACCTCACCACCTATAGTAACCCTTGTCCTGCCATTTAAAGGCTCAAAACGATAGAACCGAATCAGCCTGGTGCCCAATGCCTTTCCTTCCATTACCACGGAACGTTTCGGGACAAACTCGGTAATCTCCATGAGCAATCTTACCTTGAGCCCGCTTACCCTGGCGGTCATAGAGAGCCTGGAGCCTACATCCAAAGACCCTTCAGATACCCTTTCAATCTTATGGATAGAAGGCATCCACTTATGCCACTGCTCAAGGTCATCGATCAATGCCCAGACCTTTTCTACTGCAGCATTGATCTCAACGCTGCTTTGAAACCGCATTCATTTCTCCCCTGCCTTCTAAACCTCATCTATCAGATTCTCATCGCCCTGTTAATAATACCGCGATCAAAGCAGTTGGTTGCCATCCCGCAATCAACGATGATACCCTGGGCATTTATACCGCTGGATCGCTCACTCAAAAGAAATGCTACGGTGTTGGCCACCTCTTTTGTGGCCAGGGGTTTCTTTCTCAGCACCATCTGTTCCGCAAAGAGGTAATAATCCACATACCCGGGAATACCTGCAGATGCAGAGGTCTTTAATAACCCTGCATTGACTGAATTAAACCGTATCTGGGAAAACGAGCTGAAAGACTTGGCCAGAAAACATATGGTCGAATCCAAAGCAGCCTTTACAGGCCCCATATAACCATAGGCTTCGGCTGCCATCTTTGTGGTTGATATCGATATTGTAACTACAGATGCCTTTTCATCGAGAAGGTCTTTCAATAGATTAGAGATACTTATCAGTGAATAACAGGATATATCAACAGATTGGAGGAAGTCCCTCTTTTTTGTTTCATGAAATGGTTTCATCCCTTCTTCATAATTGGCAAAAGCGATGGAGTGAACGATGCCATGAAGCTTTCCATACTTCCGGGATATGTCGTGAGCGAGTTTTTCGATCTCTTCTTGCCTTTCCACATCGCATATTAAAATATCTGCACCAGGGAGAATCCTGCTGACACTCTCTTTTCTCTCTTTTGACCGAACGACATATACGACTTTTGCATTTGACTCCTCAAGAACCTGGCCCACAAAAAAGGCAACGCTCTTTTTATTGGCCACTCCAAAAACAAGAAATGTCTTCCCTTCAATGCCTAAAAAGTCCATATGATTCCTTTTGCTTTCGGATTCAATCACATAAATCCCGATGTTTTCCCTTCAATCCTGTCTCATCTTTGGCAACTGTTTATTCAAATAATGATTTGGATGGTCTTTGACGAAGCAATCCGCATTTTTTATGGTTTAGCCAGACTACAGGCGAACTCAACAGTGACGGCTTTCCTTCCTGCGACGGAGACACTTCCTTTCAGAAAAAAAGCATTGCTCACCTTCTCTACCAATTCAGCCTCTATCTCCAGAATATCTCCCGGCTTTACCATATTCTTGAATTTGGCATTTTGAATTCGTGTGAGAACCGGAACCCCTTCTTTTGCATCACCGATCATGCTTGACAGCAATATCGCCCCTGTTTGAAAGACGGACTCACAGATCAACACACCGGGCATAATCGGATTTCCCGGGTAATGCCCTTCAAAAAAAGACTCATCAGGGCTTATCTCTTTGACTGTCTTTATTTTATTCTCTTTCAACTCTATGACCCTGTCTACGAATAAAAAAGGCGGGCGATGAGGTATTGCATTGAGAACCTGTTCCATCTTTATAATCCTCCTGTGACCTCGAGGGTAGAACCGTTAACATACGAAGCCTCTTTAGAAGCCAGGAAAAGAACACAGGCAGCAACCTCTTCGGGCTTCCCGAATCTCTTTAAGGGGACCTGTGCCTTATAAGAATTACGCAATTCATCAGGAATATCCTCAATCAATTCCGTAGCGATAAACCCCGGTGATACGCAATTTACCGTAATCCCCCTTTTGGCAACTTCCTTGGAAAGCGTCTTTGTAAGGGCAACAACACCTGCCTTTGATGCCCCATAATTCGCCTGACCTTCAAAGCCGTACTTCCCTGAAGGAGAGGTTATATTGATAATCCTCCCGTATCGTCTTCGCATCAGGCTCATTACTGCAAACTTGCACATATAAAAGACCCCGCTGAGATTGACATTGAGTACATCATGCCAGTCCGACTCTTTCATCATGGCAAGGACAGCATCTTTCCTGATGCCTGCATTATTTATGAGTATATCGAAGCCTTCATATTCCTTATCAATATATTCGAAAAGCCTCTCAACTTCTTCGTAATTGACCACATTACACCTTTGCACATCGATCTTCTTTGCAAATTCACTGTTGTCTTCCTTAAAGCCTGCCATAGCAGTCTCATTTGATGCGTAAATAACGATAACCCGCGCACCTGCTTTTAAAAAGCTCTCTGCAATACTTCTGCCTATGCCTCTTGTACCACCTGTAATAATCGCAGTCTGCCCATTAAAATCGTACATTTACAACCTCCTGTAATAAAATCAGGACCGAAAGTATTCATCAACATTGTTCGAGACAATGACCCCGTGGTTGGCAGCACCCAGCCAACCGGACATGATAATTCCCACAGACCCGGTATGGAAAAGCCCACGGACCTCTTTGGGGAGTCCCATACTGATCTTTAACCCCTCAAATTTTGTACCAAAAGAAGCACCACATTCGTGAAGCGTGTACCTTTGAAATGTCTTTGGGGTAGCCGCTTGTGCATAGTCAATCTTTGCTCTTACCCCAGGGACATATTTCTCTAAAGCATCTATGGTCGACTCGATCAGCCCCTCTTTTGAGCTTCGATACTGCTCATCAGAAAGGTTTGCCCAGTCTTCATAGTTTGCATTGGTGGAAGAAACAATCGCATACATATCAGAGCCCGGTCGGGTTTCCGGGTAATAGATGGAAAAAGTCCGGCTGGTTATATCCTTGCCTAAGAGTTTTTCAGAATCGAACTTTTCTGCTGTTGAAGTGAAAAGCAAATCCCCTACACAGTCAATCCTCTCACCTTTTTTAATACCCAAATATACCTGGCAGCTACTGTTATTTAAACGAACATTCTTCGATTCTTCAACGAATCCTCTTGAAAAATGTTGCTGTCCAACCAGTTTATGAACGGTTGATTTCAAATTGCCATTCGAGACCACCGCCTTGCACTCAATCATCTTGCCATTAACGATTACCCCTGAAACCCTTTGATCTTTAACAGTAATCCGCTCTGCCAGGCAATTCGTCCGAATATCCACGCCATTTTTTACAAGCTCGGCCTCCATCTTTCCGATAAACCGGTCTGTTCCGCCTCGAACTGTATAAACGCCTTTACTCATAAAATTTGAAAATACGATCCCATAAGTGATCGCTGGGTCATCCAGGGTTGAACCGTTGGCATAGGTAATCGGCTCCATCAATAGACGAACAATATCGTCACGACCCGGAAAGAACCTCTCAAAAAGCTCTCTGGTTGTCATGGTCTGGTCATCATAGAAATTCATCTCTCTGGCTGTGTTAAAAAAACTATCAATATTCTCACTTTGCACCTTGAATCGCTCTTTTAGGATACGCGTAAAATCTTCTTTATCGAAGGTTGTGGTTAATGAAAACTGAGGGTTATCAAACCGGATTCCCTTAAGTTGAACAATCATGCCGGCAATCTCACTACTCCAGTATTTTCGACAGGTCTTAACCATGCCAATCGGAAATCCGTGCAAGGAGATATCGAAGATATGCCCTCCCTTTCTCTTGAACCAGGTAGCCAATCCACCCAGTTTATGGTGCTGTTCCAGAAGTAAAACCGAATAACCATTTCTAGCCAGCATATTGGCACAGGTAAGGCCGCCCAGCCCGCTGCCTATGACAATCACATCGTATCGTGATTTCGCATCCTTTAACCAATCGTTGACCATTATTCCTTCCTTCACTGTAACTACTCAGGCACAGAGGGGCAAAGGCACAGAGGCACATAGTTGTATTGCCTATTTGCCGCTTAACTTCCTGATTAAGCTGCTAAGCATTCGTTCTATCTCTCGGCTTAATTCAGATAGCTTATCGAATTCGTCTCCGTTCAAATAATACAGGTTCATAGAAATTTCTATCTGGGTTTGCAATTCATATAGAGAGCCTGTTTCAATTATTTCAGTAACTAAAGTCATTGATTTTTGCCAGACCTGCAAATCTCTATACGTTTTTATTTTTCTTTGTGCCACTGTGCCTTTGCCCCTCTGTGCCTGAGTATTTACTGTATTTAAACCTGTCTGCCTTCATCTGTGCCTGCCCCGTAGGTCAAGATGATCGTACTGGGGTGAATCTGTGGCTGAATAATTACAAACAGATAATCAATGTGAGAAATCCTCAAGGCTATAGACCCCTTTCTTATAGAAGCCTGCGTCTGGCAAAAAGAAGATTGGCACCTGCCAGTGCAGTAGCTATCCAACCGATCAGAACCACTGCACCCTCCATCAATAAACCTGAACTTATGGCCTCATTATAAAGGGCTGCTTCGCGAAAATTGAGGGCCTCGATGTTTGGGAGAATGTAATAAAGGATATTCAATAATTTCTTAAGCCATAATGCTTGAGCATTGACAGCAAAAATACGCAAATCATTGCTCCAATGGCCCAAAAAGGTGACTCCCACAAGGAAAAAATTGTGCAGCAGGGGCGAGGTAAAACTGGCAAAGAAGAGGCTGAATGCGGCTAATAATATCCACTCACCAAAGATAAACGCCAGTGCCCAGAAATGCAGGGTTGTCAAGGGAATTGCCTTCAGTTGCATAATAGCAAGCCAGGCTGCGGCCAGCAAACAAAAAATCGAGAGAAGCACCAATAGCACCCCGATAAATTTGCCCAACAAAAATGTAGGCCGATTCACCGGTCGAGACAGCACCAGATAAACTGTATGCTGTTGGATCTCCTGCCTTATAATATTAGACCCAAGGTAAACGACAGCCAGGAGACCCCAAATCCCCAGAATCCAGAAACCCATATTCTGTACAACACGGTCCTGCCCCCCTACGGCCATCTGCCCAAGAATCAAAGAGAACAACATGAGAACCACGCCTGAACCGGTCAATATATGCAGCAACCTGTCGCGGACAGCTTCCCGCCAGACGTTGATGGCTAATGCCCACATTTGAAAGCCAAGTACGCTTTTCATGGCAACCCCTTTTTTCAGTCTTAGTTGATTACTTTTTACGAAGTCATTCTGGTTGATCCTGAGGTGAAACCAAAAAGAACCTCCTCTATCTCCTCCTGTACTGGACGTAGAGATTCAAGGGTTATCGTGTCAGCCGAAGCTAACTGCAATAGTTCCTTCTTTTGAGTTGCAAGGATGGAAAAAAGCCACCCGCCTTTAGGCTGGGACTCCATCTTTCCGTTGTATGCAAGATTTGCCAGCACTTCAGGTTGCCTGGTCTGGCAAATGACCTCATAACCTGTAATCCTCCGCTGCAAATCTGCCAGACGACCTGTCCAGAGGAGCCTGCCCTCTTCTAATAAGGCCACCTGGTCGGAGAGCCTTTCCACATCAACCAGTATGTGCGAGCTAAAGAGGATTGTCCCTCCCTCAGACTTGAAGTCTAATAATATTTTTTGCACACGATAGCGCCAATACGGGTCCAGGCCGCTCATGGGTTCGTCGAGCAGAAGTATGGCGGGTTCATGTATCAATGCCTGTGCCAGACCGGCCCTTTGGATCTGGCCCTTGGAGAGGGTGTGCATCATCTGGTTTGCCTGCCCGGTCAAATCCAGAAGTTCCAGGACTTCATTAACCCTGCGTGTACGTTTTCCCCCTTTCACCCCTGAGAGCCCGGCCAGCATGATCAGCCACTCTTTGAGCCGAAGGTGAGGGTAGATGTATTGTGTTTCAGTTAAGAGCCCCAGGCACGCCCTTGCCCCGGCCTCTGTGGATAAACGCTCCTTAATCAACACCTGCCCTGTTTGAGGGCGCAACAACCCTGCACCCAGCTTGATGGTTGTGGTCTTGCCTGCCCCATTAGGCCCCACCAGACCCATAACTGTCCCGGCAGGGACAGACAGGTCCATATCGTAAATAATGATTTTTGATCGCATCCAGAAGCCGTGTGGTACGGCAAATGTTACTCTGTTCCATTGAAGAGCCGTCTCAGTCACTATCCATTACCTCTTTTAGTTTTTTAAGAAGAATTTCGCGTTGTTTTAAATCCTTTACGTTGCGCAATGCCTCCTGGAGGAAACGCAGGGCAAGTTCCTTCTGGCCCGCCTGGGTGGCAAAAGTGGCTGAAAGCCGGGAGAGATATGCCGGCGAACCGGGCAAAAGGGATGCCTTATGAAGCGCCTCTGCCGCCGAAAGAGTATCTCCACGGAACTTCCACAGATAAAATCCTTTGAAAAACCATAA
>JAUXFK010000150.1 GCA_030623035.1 Deltaproteobacteria bacterium
ATACGGATAAACACCATGAGAAAGATTCCCGCCGCCCTGAATGTACAGTTCGACGCTTTATTGGTCAAAAAGAAAATACCCCAAAGATTTCATAACCATTATTTAAAGTGGTTACGATACTATTTGGATTTCTGTCATACGTACGGGTTCAGTAAGGAAGGATAAGGGGACGTTGTTCAATAACAGCAGAATAAGTCGATTTTTTGTATAAATCAAGTCTTTTTTTGCCGAGATCAAGCTCAATATTTTTAATGTACCAAGGCTCATTGATAGACAGGGCTGCTTCAAATATCTTGTTCATTACTATGATTCCTCCTCTGAAGTGTGTATTGAAATCTCTTCAGAGGATATATTAACAGCTAAGATAGTTCTTGAAATCATTTTTGTCTTTGACATAAGTCAAAAAGAAAATTTTTTTCATTTTTTTTGCCGGTCCTTTTCCTCACCATGAGCCTATCCAGGCCGGTTCGGTTCAATACCTCCCCAAAACGCTCTCCCTCGAGACAGTTCTCCTTATAATTATCAAGGCATCTCTCGAATAACTCCAGAGTGTCTTCCAATCCATAGATTCCAGGTAATTCCCTTCCCAGCTGGGGATGTCGTCCCAGTTTTCCCCCTAGCAGAATACGATAGCCCTTTATATCTTCTTGAAGGGTTCCAGTTAGGCAAAAAGCCAGGCACTGGCCACAGGAGAAACACTTGGTATAGTCTAGAACCGGCGTACCATTTTGAAAAGAGATGGCCCCCTCCCTGCAGACCTCCGCACATGCGCCACATTGAGTGCAGGCTTCATCTGAAATTTTGGGTCTCATTGCACCGATCAACCCCAGATCGACAATCTGGGGACGGGAACACGCATTCGGACAATCAGAGATAGAGACCCTAAACTCATGGTGCATCTTCAAAGTGCCCTTGACCTTGTCCCTCAAGAATTCCTTCAGCTTTCTTCCAGAAAGCCGCTTTTCAATTTTCTGGGAGAGATCGTCCGAGGTAGCCACCCGATTGGGACATCCACTATGGCCAAAGCAGGTCTCTACATGGTACCCTTGGATCTCGTTTTCCATCCACTCCATTTTTCCCTTTTCTTTTTCCGCTTTTTTGATATCCTCTATATCAGATGCTCTACCATATGTCTTTGACTTAAGTCAATGTTCATATATTTTTTTTGTATTTTCTCCTGGTGTTTAGAAAAATGAAACTTTCAGACAATAAAAACGGTCTTCTGTCAGGAATAAGAATACTGGATCTGGCAGACGAAAACGCGAGTTTTTGCTCTAAACTCCTGGCAGATATGGGGGCATCTGTTATTAAGGTTGAAAGGCCAGGGGGTGACCCGTCACGAAGGCTTGGCCCATTTTTGAAGAGTTCGTCCCAGCCGGAAAGAAGTCTGTTTTTTGAGTATAATAATTCAAATAAGCGTGGTATCACCCTCGATATAGAACAGAGCGCCGGCAGGGAAATCTTTTTAAGGCTCATTCGAAAAACGGATATCCTGGTTGTCACCTCATATCCGGGATACATGGAGGATCTGGACTTGGGTTTTGATGCCCTAAGTAAGATAAACCCCGGCCTTATTATGGTTTCAGTGACAGGTTTTGGTAAGAAAGGCCCCCGGAGCAGATACAAATCCTGTGATCTTGTCGCCTGTGCCTTTGGAGGGGCCATGCATGTCTCTGGCTCCCCCTCTTGTGCTCCTGTTAAACCCTTTGGTGAACAATCCTATTATGCAGCTTCTCTCTTTTCTGCAGTTGCGGTTCTGCTGGCTCTTCGAAGCAGAGCCCAGAGTGGAAAAGGACAAGAGAT
Source organism: Deltaproteobacteria bacterium (assembly GCA_030623035.1). Lineage (GTDB taxonomy): Bacteria > Desulfobacterota > UBA8473 > UBA8473 > UBA8473 > JAUXFK01. The sequence goes on from JAUXFK010000150.1 coordinate 1,804, forward strand.
CGATATTTCATTGCAGGAGGCCGTTACTTCTACGTTAGACCATGTAATGGTTCGCTATTTTTTTGATCAGATAATCCCCAAAAGACAGGGAAATTTACACTGGGATAATTCCTTTTGTATTCTGGCCTGCAAGGATGGTTATATTCTTTTGACCCTTTTCCAACAATGGGAGACGCTAATTGGGCTTTTGGATAATGAAAATATGGCGGATGATTTGGTGGAAGAGAGGTGGTATGATGAGGCCTATCGTCAAGAACACCTCGACCATGTGATCGAGGTCTTACAACGCTGGACTATGACTCATACCAAATCCGAGCTTTTTGAACTGGGGCAGCTTATGCATTTTCCATGGGCCCCAATACAGTCTCCCGCGGAAGTCTTGAAAAGCCCTCAGCTTCAAGCACGCGGTTTTTTCATGGAGATGGATCATCATGGGGGTGACATGGCCGTTAAATATCCCGGTATGCCCTATAAGTTTAGTAATACCCCCTTTCATCAAAGGAAACGAGCCCCTCTGATTGGAGAGGACAACCTTTCAGTATATCAAAGAGAACTGGGGCTGTCCGATGATCAGATAGAGAGGCTATCTTCTTTAGATGTCATTTAACGGAATATTCGATGGATAAAAGACCCCTAAAAGGACAGAGAGTCCTGGATTTTACATGGATGCTTGCCGGCCCCTATGCCACAAGGATCCTCGCCGATTCCGGTGCTGAAGTCATTAAAGTACAATGTAAAAAGATGGCAAAAGGCGCTGAGTCCAATCTGGGAGGCTACTTTAATACATGGAACCGAAACAAGCGGGGCATTACCCTGGATATGAGCTATCCGGAAGCAAAGGAAATCGCTCTGAGGTTAGCAAAGATCAGCGATGTGGTCATCGAGAATTTTTCCCCGCGGGTGATGGCGAACTGGGGATTGGACTATAAGAAGCTGAGAGAGGTAAAACCGGACCTGATTGTGGTAAGTATGTCCGCAATGGGGCAAAGCGGCCCCTGGAAAAACTCTGTGGCACATGGGGCCACGATTCAGGCACTCTCAGGTATTACCTGGCTCAGCTCTTCCAGCAAAGATGCCCCTTCTGGGCCGGGTTATGCGTATGCAGACATTATTGCAGGTCTTTACGGCGCATTGGCCGTGCTGGCAGCTCTGGAATATCGGGACAGGTCAGGTCAGGGGCAATATATAGACATTTCAGAATATGAGACGATGTGCACGTTGATTGGGCCTGCCCTTATGGATGTATCGTTGAACCAGCATGAGATTTTACCTGAGGGCAACCGCGCGGATCATATATCGGCTGCTCCATACGGGTGTTATAAGTGTCTAGGACAGGACAGGTGGTGCGTGATAGCAGTCTTCAATGAGACACAGTGGCAGACCCTCTGCCGTGTCATGGATTCCCCCCTGTGGACCCAAGAGGAGAGGTTCTCTACCCTCTCAAAACGCCGGGACCACGCACAGGAATTAGATGAACTGCTTGAACAGTGGACAGGTACCCACACTTCAGAAGGGATTGTACGGCTTCTTCAAGAAGCGGGGATACATGCAGGTATAGTCCAAAATGCCGAAGACCTTGCAGGGGATCCGCAGCTTAAAGCAAGGGACTACTTCGTAAGTATAGAACATCCAGTCCTCGGCATGACCACCTCCGACACATCCCCTGTTCACTTAAAAAGCGACGCGACTACCGGCTGGAAGACCTCGCCGCTTTTGGGCGAGGACAATCAGTACGTGTTCATGGACCTGCTGGGTATGAAAGAAGACGAGCTTTCCTCGTACGTTGAGAAGGGAATTATAGGCTAGATTGTTTTTTGAGAAACAACCCCTTAAGCTCCAGCGATTAATTTATTTCTGGCTTGACACACATTCGGTTGTCTGGTATAAAATTTTATTTAAAAGGAAATTATATATTTTTTCTCCCCTCAAAGGAGCATTCGCCCTTTTAAATGAGCGGGATAATAACCTTGAAAGGAGGTAGAGATGGCAATAAAAGGTCCTTTAACGGGGGTAAGGGTTTTGGATATGACGCAGGCGCATGCCGGCCCCTTTGGCTCTCAGATCCTGGGAGATATGGGGGCAGAGGTGATCAAGATTGAGTCCCCGGAAGGCGATATGATCAGGAAAGCACCCCCCTGGCACGACAATAACCCTGCCTTAAGCTACTATGCAATGGCTCTGGGCAGAAACAAAAGGTGTATCGTACTTGACATGTATACCAAGACCGGAAAAGAAGCGCTCTATGATCTGGTTAAAGTCTCGGATGTGGTCTTTGATAACTTCAGGGCTGGTTCTATGGAAAGACTGGGAGCCGATTACGAGGCCCTGAAGAAGATCAACCCCAAAATCATCTCTTGTTCAATCAGTGGGTACGGCTCTTCCGGCCCCTACGCAAATCAACCCTCTTTTGACGATATTGCACAGGGTATAAGCGGGATGGCCGGTCTCTGTGGTGAACCCGGTGGTAGACCAATGAGATCAGGTGGGGCAGTGGCCGACATCTCTGCAGGGATATACGCCGCTTTTGGCATTGTAATAGCCCTTTATGAAAGGGAACATACTGGAAAGGGAAGAAAGGTAGAGGTCAACCTGATAGATGCGACAATGTCTCTGCTTGCGAATCACTTCCAGAACTATTTTATCTCTGGAAAAGTGCCCCCGCCTCAAGGTTCCATACACCCGATACTTCCAACCCTTGGGTACTTCAAGACCAAAGACGGTTATGTAGCCATAGGTCCAAGCTGGCCAAGATTAGCCAGGGCAATAAACAGAGAAGATATGATCGAAGATCCCAGATTCAGCGATATCCTTGCACAAATAATGAACCACGGTGCTTTTGTGAAAGAGCTGGAGGGCGCTCTTCAAGAGGCTGACAGCGAAGACTGGGTAGAGCTTTTGCGTGCCGAGGACATACCCTCCGGCCCTATAAACACCCTCGATAAAGTAGTGGAGGACCCTCAGGTAATCCATAATAAGACGGTTATCTCCATGGAACATCCTGAATACGGGAAGGTAAGGGCGATTGCCTGCCCGATAAAGGTCATCGATGGCATTGAAGGAGAGAACACCCCTGCCGGACTCGTCGGAGAGCACACGGATGAAGTGCTCAAAGAGGCACTGGGGTATTCTGATGAAAAAATAGCGAATCTCAAAAAAGAGCAGGAAGAGCATGCAGAAGAACTGGAGCCTCACCTGCATAAACTCACATAAAAGAACATTAAGTCAGTGTCCTTGTATAAGGGGCTGTTGCCCATCTGGGCAACAGCCCCTTACATGGAACCACTAGTGTCGTGTCATCTATGTAATGTCGTAAAGATGACCGTCATTCCCGCGGAAGCGGGAATCCAGAAGCGCCGAAGTAGCCAGAAATACTGGATTCCCACCTTCGTGGGAATGACGAGCGCCTGATACGTTATTTCACGCATGACACGACACTAGCTATCTTCCCATACCACCTCTCCGTCAATGATTGTCATCTCTATCTGAATGTCTTTAATCTCTTCAGTAGGGATTGAAGTAGGATCAGCGCTTAAGACCACCAGATCGGCCTGTTTCCCTGGTGCAAGCGTGCCTTTGATCCTCTCCTCGAAGTTGGCCCTTGCACCATATTCTGTATACATCCGAAGCGCCTCTAAAGGGCTTATTCCCTCTTTAGGCAAAATCTCTTCCTCTGTCTTTGATTTTCGCGAAACCGCAGCATAAATCCCGGGCAAAGGATTTGGAGGAACCACAGGGCAGTCCGATCCGCCAATAACCAGAATACCGCTTTTCATTAGGGAGGCTATGGGGTATATATGCCTCAACTTTGAATCAGGAACTGTCCTTAAGTATCGATCCCCACTGTAATATATAAAAGACGGCTGTGTGCAAACCATGATGTCCAGAGAAGCTAATCTTTTTGATAAACGAGGCGGGCACACACTACAGTGCTCGATGCGGTGCCGGTGATCCTTTCGAGAGAATCCCTCGAGTGCATATGCAATCGCAGTACAGGCAGCTTCAATGGCTGGTTCTTCTATGGCATGGATCGCCACCTGCAATCCCGCTTTATGAATCCTTAAGACCATCTCATTCAATTCTGATTGGGCAGGATAGAGCCGGCCTGTGGTCTCGTTGAGGATAATCTTCACACCACGGATATCAAGCTGGTCTCTTTTTCGATTGTGGGAGAAGTCTCTTTTCTGGTATGATTCGAAGGCCTCATAACCCAACATCATCTTCACTTTGCACTTTAGATCTCCAGTGTTTTTCCAATGCTTTAAAAGCTTCCACCGGTTCATATCGTTTTGGGAAGAAGCATCTTGAATCGAAGTCACGCCAAAACAGAGGAGTTTTTTACCTGCCTCTTTAACCCCGGTATTATAATCGAGTGTATTAAAAGAGGGAACAACCTTTGATAGATATGGACCCATGCCATAGAGGATTCCATTGGGCTCTCCTGTACTCAGTTCTCTTTCTATGATCGCACCGGGTGGTTCAGGGGTCTCATTCGATATCCCCACAGTCACCATAGCCAGACTGTTTAGCACATGGGCATTTCCGGAGCTGTGGGTCAGTTTTACAGGATGGATGGAAGTCGCTCTGTCGAGGTCCCAACGAGTCGGATGGCGTTTTTCACTAAGGTAGAACCCATCATAGGCCCTTGCCTTTATCCATGTTCCAGGAGGTAATCCTTTTGAAAACCTCTGGATTTTTTTCTGTATATCAGAAATGGAATGTACTTCCTGTGGCATGAAACTACAGCCGATAAGGCTTTCTGCAAAAGCAAAGAAATGGCAATGGGCATCATTGAACCCGGGCAAGACGGTCTTGCCATGGCAATCGATGATTCTGGTATTGCGATCTTTTAGGTTATCTAAATCTTCCCTGCCTCCAACATGGAGGATTCTGTCTTCTCTGACCGCCACGAGTTCGGCTCGGCCAAGACCGGCCTCTAAGGTGATGATATTGCCATTGACCAAAATGAGATCTGAAACCGATGGATTCTTAATTTGGCTATGTTCCTTTTTTTATCTTAACAACGCTGAGGCGGATATGATCCGTTGAATTTCATTAACGCCTTCATAGATTTCCGACAGTTTCACATCCCGAAAAATACGCTCAATACGGAATTCCCTGATATAACCGAACGCACCCATAACCTGCATTGCATTGCTCGCTGCCCTGTGGGCTACCTGCGATGAAAAAAGGCGAGCACGGGCGGATTTTGCAGTAATATCGAGGCCGCATGATTTTTCATAGGCAGTTGCATATGTCATATAACGTGCAGCTTCCACTTCAGCAGCCATCTCGCCGATAATCCACTGGATTGTTTGAAAACTGCCGATCGGTTTGCCCCGTTGCGTTCTTTTTTTAGCATACATTACCGCTTCATCAAGTGCCCCTTGCGCCATACCTACGCATTGCGCAGAAACACCCGTTTTCCCCCCGGCAACCTCTTGAGTCAAAATATCAAAGCCTCTGCCCCTGGCCTTTTCACCACCCGTCGTATTCTCAAGGGGCACCCGCACATTGTCAAAGAATACATCTGCAACTTCCATCCCATGCATCCCCAGCTTATCGTAATGTTTCCCAAGTCGGAGGCCAAGCGGTCTTAGGAAGA
>JAUXFK010000021.1 GCA_030623035.1 Deltaproteobacteria bacterium
CGTGCAACTGTTTGAACATCAAAGTGAGTTAAGAAAGAACAGGGGGAAAACCTCGTTGTTCTAGGATGTTAATCGTTCCAAAGCTTATCGGCTGAATTTAATAGCTGAATACTGTTCTTTCTTTATGCTCTCTTAGATGCGAGTTCTGCACGGGTTAAAATTTGATTGCCGTTGAAGCTTGACCAGTGCTTTCTGTTTCATAAGATTATAATAACACAATATTAGCAATATCTGTACCGTTTTTTATTATCATCATAAGTGGCTAATATTAAATGCTTTTTGTCACAACCCATCTCTTAATAACAGCCCAAGTGGAAAACTATTTCCTACAAAGTCTAAAAAAAGAGTAAAAACATGTAATACTTTCCACACCTTTTTAGAGGATAAGACTCTTCTTATCCATTATGTCCTTTTTATCCAGATTTGTTATTTTGAAGGGGTAGTGTTTCGATTTGCAAATGCAGTGAGGTGTTTTAACGCAATAGCCAGGAGTCATTTCTCAATTCGTACTATGCGTTTCCGTTTTCTAATGAGCCTCCCAGAAGTCAAAAAGCCTGCTTCGTGTTGTGGAAAAGGGAATTTTTCTATGTAAATATATTCTGTAGAGCCCAGTCGTTTTTTATCTTGACATAGAATCCTACGATATGTAAAGTAAACCGTAAAGTGTATAATAAATAAACATAGACCCTGCCCTTCAAAGGTTACTGCCGAGATCCCTTATTGCTTTTTCCAAAACCTGGATTGCTACTTTTCCGCTGAATTCACCCTGAGAAACGAAGGATTGGAATCTATGCACAAAAGTCCTTTTATCACCATCCATAAGGATTCTTTCCTGGGCGGAAACCCGTTAAAGATTGACACGAAATGGTTGATACATATCCGTTAATGCAAAGAGAATTACTCAAGAAGCTACAGTTAAATGGGTTGATAATTCATATACTTGATCATGTTTATGACGGTATAATTATCGCTTCTAAAGACACTACAGTAGTCTATGTCAACCCAGCTTATGCCAGGATTTTAGGGATTTCGCCTGAGAAGCTAATCGGACAGAAGCTTTCTTTGATTGAACCAAATGCAAAAGCACTTAGCGTATTCAAAGACGGCAAGCCAATTATCGACAAACACTCGTATATCGAGACCCTAAAAGCAGAGGTAAGGTTCACTTCATTGCCTCTGCCCTCTAGCAAAGAGATTTACGGAGTCATAACCATCCTTACGAGTATAAGATGGAATGAGAACGAGCCGAAAGGAGTAAATTATGAGCAACTCGTAACTGAGTATTTGACAGACGAGCTGTTACTGAGAGAGCCGTTGCCCCCTGAATTCGATGCACTAACAGGCAATGACAAGGAATTTAAGAAATCATTGCATAGAGCCAATAGGGCTTCAAAGACGGATCTCCCTATCCTGATGAGAGGGGATAGTGGTACAGGAAAAGAACTATTGGCACAGGCGATATGCAAGGTCAGTAACAGAAGCCAGTATCCCATTGTTGAGATCAACTGTGCTGCAATCCCTGATACGCTTTTAGAGGCGGAGTTATTTGGTTATGAAAAGGGGGCATTCACTGGGGCCAACCAGCAGGGAAAGAGGGGCCTATTCGAAGTAGCCAATAATGGCACGATTTTCCTCGATGAAATAGGGGATATCAGCCTGTCTATGCAGGCAAAACTACTGAGAGTATTGCAGCAAAGTGAGTTCAAGAGACTTGGAGGAATTAAAAATATCAAAGTTAATGTAAGGGTTATTTCAGCCACGAATAAGAACCTTGAGGAACTTTTACGGAAAGGGGGATTCAGAGAAGACATCTACTATAGATTAAATACAATATCTATTAGTTTACCTCCCCTTTGTCAGAGGGGATCCGATATAGAGCTTCTAATAGAACATTTTGTCGAGTTATTTAACGAAAAATACCACAAAGAAATCAAATTATCGAAACGGACGATCCAACTGTTGAAGGCCTATAGTTGGCCTGGAAACGTACGCGAGCTTAAGAACGTTATTGAATATGCCATCATTATGACGGATACAGATATCGTAAAACAGGAACATCTCCCTCAGTACCTCGTAACCAATAAAGACGAAAATAGGACAGAATTATTTTCCGGTTTGTCTTATAACACAAACGATCAAGAGGGGGCCTTTTTGGAAAGAATCCTGAAATCGATAGAGGCAGAGGCGATTAAACAGGCCATTGAAAGAACAAGAAATAAGACGGAAGCCATCAGGCTCTTAGGAATGAGCAGGAGGGCCTTTTATTATAAACTGAGGAAGTACAACGAGGAAGGATTGGGTTAGCGTGCAGTTGTTAGATCATTTTGCAGCCCATATTGTATACATCCTATACAATATGTAAAGACCCTTACGTATCCCCAAAGACCCTATCCCCATAAAAACTATCCATTTAGCAGTCCTATCGATCCATTCATTCGATCAGTCGAAAGACATTGTATACTATTTATACACCATGATACCTTGAAATAATCCATTGCGCAACAAAGGCAGCCCTTTTGTATTTTGTACAATGCCTCGAATATCAACATACTGGTGCGATATCTGGATAGTCGACAAGGAAACTTTTTGATAGGTATGGCACTAAAATTGCTGAGCCTTGTATGTTAGATAATTCTATCAGTTTACAATGGATTGGTTATGAAGAGTGAAGTACAAATCGTTGAGGTAGCGCCCTGGGAGGGACTCCAATGCGAAACGAAGTACATAGCGGTTGATAAAAAGGTTGAACTCATCAAGAGGATTTCTCAATCCGGGATAAAGAGAATCATCGCCACAAGCTTTGCCCATCCCAGGTTTTTCCCTCAGTTTGTTGATTCCGAGCAGGTCATGAGCAGCTTGAACTGTGTTACGGATACAACCTATCTTGCGGCTGTTCCCAATGAGATTGGATGTAGGCGGGCGCTGGCTTCGGGGGTTAAGGAAATCGCTGTTTGGGTTTCAAGTAGCGAAACCCATAATGTAAAGAGCTTAAAAACATCCATAGCCAATACCATGAAGGAGATACAACTTATCAGTAAGATATGCAAAGAGAATAACGTTAGAATCCGCTCGATGATCGCAACAGCCTTTGGTTGTATATACGAGGGTGAAATACCGGTTGCGGTTGTGCAAGAGATAGCTTTAAGGCTAAATAAGCTGGGATGTGATGAGGTCTGTTTGACAGATACGCATGGCGTAGCAAATCCCAAAGAGGTAAGAGAAAGGATTAGGCATTTAAGAAGAGAACTTCCTCATATAACCTTTGGAGTACATTTCCATGACATCAGGGGGATGGGAATGGCAAATGTATTCGTAGCCTTTGAAGAAGGAATACGCATATTTGATGCTGCTATAGGTGGCATTGGGGCAGCACCGGACATGCTGAGCGGTTCATTGGATTGCCCCACTGAAGATTTGGTGTTAATGTTTGAAGAAATAGGTGTATCTACGGGTATTGAGTTGAATAAGTTATCTTCTTGTACTGATCTTGCTGAAGAGATTATTGGAAGGAAACTAAGAAAATAGTCATGCTCTTACGAATTCAACGTTAAGGAGGGTTATCATTATGGAAGAGGTCTTAAGAAGGTTTACAGAGGTTTCAACCGATCCTTATACCAGTTTAACAAAGTGGAAAGAGCAAACGGGTAAAAAAATCATTGGCTCTTTTCCCATGCGTATTCCGGAAGAAATCATCCATGCTTCCGGTATGCTGCCTGTAGTTATGTGGAGGGGCAACGAGGCAGTTACAATGGGACATTCCTATGTACATAACTTCAATTGTGGTTTGACCAGAAGTTTCATCGATGATGCAGTGAGGGACAAACTGACTTTTATGGATGGTATGATATTCTGCCGATCGTGTCTTCAGGCTGAGGAGATACCCTCCACCATAGAGTTGAATGCCCCTCCTCGCCATTTCCTCTATCTGTATCTTCCACCTCTCTATCCTGGTAGCGCTTTTCGGGATTTTTTTATACACGAGATGAAAAGGATGAAGGAGAGTTTAGAGGAATGGAGCGGGCAGGAGATCACCAAAGAATCCCTCGAGAACAGCATTGCAATCTACGACAAGAATCGTTCTCTTTTAAAGAAGGTGTACGAACTGAGGAAGAAGAAACCAGGGACGATCAAGGCAAGGGAGATGCTTGCTATAGTTCACTCCAGTATGTTAATGGACAAAGAGGAGCATAGCAGATTGCTTGAGAGTCTCCTGCCTGAGCTGGAAGGGAGAAAGGAGATCACAGATGATAAGATCAGTGTAATCATAGCCGGTGCTCTTTGCCAGACCCCCCATACAGCTATCCTTGATTTAATCGAAGAGGCAGGGATGGTAATCGTCGATGACGACATATATATCGGTTCCAGGTACTTTGCCAATGAAATTCATTCAAGCGGTGACCCTTTAGAAGCACTTGCCGACCGTAACATGAAGAAATTACCACCAGATCCGACAATGGGGGATTGGAAAACCCTCTGGACAGACTATATGGTTGATAAAGTCAGAGAGAACAAGGTTCAGGGAATAATCACTTTACTTATCAAGTACTGTCCTCCCCACTTATGCTATTATCCTGATATAAGAAGGAGGTTCGTCGAAGAAGGTATCCCGGAGATAATGCTGGAGGTAGAGCATGAGGTCGTAAGTATAGAGCAGATAAGAACCAGGCTTATGGCTTTTATTGAAGTTATCAGAGGAGGTGTTTAAATGGCACAAGAATTTAAGATAGACAGATTGGAGACAACAAGGTTGATCGGCCCGATGGTTGATAAACACTGGAAGGGATTGAGGACAGCAAAGGAAAGGGGGGAGAAGGTCGCATGGTGTTCCGGTGTCCCTTTTATATTTGCATATGCCATGGATATGAAATGCCACTTTATGGCAGGGTATTCTGCATATTGTGCCGGAAGAAAGGCCGGGGAACATGTCCTTGAAATTGCCGAGAAAACCGGTGAACTTCAAGATACCTGTTCCTATCACAGACTCCATATGGGAATGGCAGAGGCGGTAAAGAGAGGATACGATGTGAGAGAGGATGTTATCCTTCCGATACCCGATTTGATGATCGCCGGTCGAGTCTGTCCAGAGATGTCTCACTATGCTGAGGCCCTGTATCGCAAATTCGGAATCGATGTTGTTGGCATAGACCTGATAACACCTTACCAGGAATCTGACTATCCATTTTTAGAGAAGTACCTTGAACAGCAGTTCAGAGAGATCCTTATTCCCAAAATGGAAAAGGTATGTGGTAAACCCTTTAACTATGACCGAATGAGCGAGATACTCACTGTACTCAAAAAAACCGCAACCATACGTAACGAGTGTCTGGAGTATTTCAAAAAGGTTCCATCCCCCTGGACATTATGGGATTATGGGGTCAGTCTGGCGCCTGTAATATATCTAATGGGTAACCCAGAGAGCATACCGTATTATGAGAAGCTCAAGGCAGAGCTCGAAGAGCGGTCCAAAAACAACATATCTGCGATTGTTCCGGAAGAGAAACACAGGGTTTTCTGGGATGGGTGGCTTCCCTGGGGTTTTCTGGGGCATTTCAGCCGAAAGATAACGAGCTATGGAGCCAATCCCATCTCTGGAAGGTATCCGTGGGAAATGTTTCCCAGACCGGATCTTATTGAACCTGAGCCGGACCCTGTCAAAACCTATGTGAAGGCTCTTTACTCTGGGGGTATGCTTGGAAATAATATGGCAAAACCCGGATTATCTCTGGTCAGTGAGATCATACCGGAATACCATATCGATGGGTTAATCTTCTTTACTGCGAAAAGCTGCAGAATCTGGAAGAGTCAACTGACGATAATGGAAAAGATGGAGAGAAAGTACGGCATACCTGGGGTAACCCTTGAAGCAGACATGGCCGATTCGAAGATGTTCTCCGAGGCCCAGATAGATACCAGGCTGAACGCATTCTTTGAGGTGCTTGAGGCAAGGAAAGAGAAGAGGAGATGGGTATAGAATAAATGGCGATATCAGATCAAATAACAAAGGAGGATAAGATATATGCCTTTTCAACTTACTGAAGAGCAGGAGATGTTTCGAAAGTCTTTGAGGAATTTTCTAGAAGAGAAAGTAGCTCCAAAGGCTGCTGGAATTGATAAAAGCGATGAATTTCCAGGTGATATATATAAGACCCTGAGTGAGATTGGTGTCCAGGCCGTGTTTTTCCCCGAAGAGTACGGTGGATCCGGAGGGGATCTTTTGACCTGCTGTTTAACTACTGAAGAGATATGCAGGGTAAGTGGTACTATGGCTGTCCTCACAGGCCCCCCTTTATCTCTGGCGTCAGCTGCCTTTAGATTGGCTGGTACTCACGAACAGAAGACAAGGTATCTCCCAAAACTGGCAAGCGGCGAGTGGATCTATGCTATAGCCATTACTGAACCGGATGCAGGGTCTGACGTCTCTGCAATAAGAACAACTGCTGTACTTAAAGGTGATCATTATATCTTAAATGGTACAAAACGTTTTCATTCCATTGGAGACCAGGCTGATGTAACCACGGTCTACGCAAAGACCGATATGAGCAAAGGGACAAAGGGGATCAGCACATTTATTGTGGAAAAGGGAGCTCCTGGCCGGATTATCTCTAAGAAGGAAGAGATGATGGGAATAAGGGGCATTGCCTCATGCGAGGTGATCTTTGAGGACTGCCGGATTCCCGGGGAAAACCTTCTCGGTAAAGAGGGCGATGGATTTAAAGATGTTATGTACACCCTGGATGAGAGCCGCCCGATAGTGGCTGCCATGGGTGTAGGGTTGGCCCAGGGTGCCCTCGATTATGCAGTAAGTTACGCAAAGCAAAGGGTACAGTTTGGAAAACCAATCTGTGAATTTCAAGGGATCCAGTTTATGCTGGCGGATATGGCAACCCAGATTGAGGCATCGAGATATCTGGTTTATAGAGCGGCTCATATTGCATTGAATCGTGATAAAGAGAGCATAATGCTTGCCTCTATGGCAAAATATTTCAGCAGTGACATGGCTATGAAGGTTACCACAGACGCAGTTCAGGTTCTTGGAGGGTATGGGTATACAAACGATTACCCTGTGGAAAGGATGATGAGAGACGCAAAGTGTTTTCAGATATTTGAGGGAACCAACCAGATTCAGAGGGTTGTGGTGGCAAGGTCTTTGCTGAAATAGACCTGTGAAAGGGGTATGAGGTATTATGCCCATTGAATCGTTGGACTGTATACCCGGGGTGTATATCTCTTTATGAGTTGGCCTGGTATGCGATGCGGTATGGGGTCGAAGTTTATCATAGAAGATTTAGTACCCTGGTTAACTGGTGTCCATCCAGAAATGAGCAATTTTGTTCAAGGTCAAGGAATGCGAAGATTTTAACCGCCCCGGAGAAATATGGCTTCGCATTTAACAGGGCAAGCAGGAATATATTACATACTTGGTTGAATCTTAAAGTCAATTATCAAAAAGAAAGGAGGAATTAAGATGGATTTAGGGTTAGCTGGAAAGAACGTAATTGTTATGGGGGGAGCTTCAAACATAGGAAGGGCTATCTCGCTATTATTTGCTGAAGAGAAGGCCAATGTTCTCGTAGGAGATTGGGATGACAAGCAGGCAGAGAAGACAGCAGCGGACATAACAAACCTTGGGGTAAAAGGGATAGCGGCAAAGACGGATGTTACCAACTGGGACAGTGTACAAGATACAGTGCAGAAAGGCCTTGGCGAATTTGGTTCAATCGACATCTTGGTCAACAATGCAGGTTGGGCCATGGATCGACTCTTTGTAGATAAGCCAAGGAGCGAGTGGGAACAAGAGGTATCAATCAACTTCTGGGGTGTTATTAACGGTATCAAGGCAGTGATTGATCATATGATAGAGAGGAAGCAGGGGAGTATCATCAGTATTGGCTCCGATGCAGGAAGGATGGGAGAGTATAGAGAAGCTGTATATGCAGGGTGTAAAGGTGGAGTTATCGCGCTTACAAAGGCAGTAGCGAGAGAAAATGGGCGTTATGGGATAAGGCTCAATGTCGTATGCCCTGGACTTACCCCTGGAAAGATCGATGAATGCGGTGATAAGAGTCTCTGGAGAGGTGAGGAGGCTCAGATATTTACACCAGAGGCACAGGAGAGGGCAAAGAAGGCGTATCCCTTGAGGAAACTCGGCACACCTGAGGATATCGCAAATGCTGTTGTCTTTCTTGCCTCTAAACGTGCAGGTCATATTACAGGTCAAACACTGAGCGTAAGTGGTGGTTATACAATGATGTAATCTTTTAACGGGCTGTTGCTAAAATAAAAAGTCCTTTGAGCGGTCATCAAAAAACGTTTTAGACAAGACGAATTGGGATTTGAGGAACAGCCCGTCAAATCACAAGCGGAGGGATAGTTATGGTATGGATGTAAGGGAAGCCCAAAGTGCCTTCTTTGAAAAGAGGAAACCGGATTTTTGGAAACACAGACAAAAGTGACCTCTTAGCAAATAAGCGAATATTGTAATTGTTTAGCCATCTTAAGGAGCTAACGAGTGTCCATCCAGAAATAAGCAATTTTGTTCAAGGTCTAAGAAGGGAAAGAGATTAAAATCTGAGCCTGACACAGAGATTGGGCAAAAGGGCCATTTATGGATGGACACTTAGATAAAGAACGATATGAATTAAGGAGACCATGACACAAATCCGGTTAGAGACAGGCCTCTGACAGGGTTTGAACCCAAGAGGCGAGCCTTTGGACAAAAACAAGAAGGATTTGAGAAAAGGGCTTGTAAAGGAGGTAACCCATGAAAGCAATTGACATGCAAGTATGTACAAGTACCAAAGAGGGAATTGGACGCATGATAAGAGATGAAGGAATCTTGGCAGAGTTAACCCAATATTTCAAATCACCGGGTGACTATTTCAAGACAGAGGAGGAACTCATTGGAGGGCTCAGGGAAAATGATGTGAGGGCTGTAATATGTGGTGGTACATGGAAGTTTATGGGCTGGACAGACTTTGAAGAAATCAAGGAGAGAAACAACTACCTGGGCCATCTTATAAAGGATTATTCTGATTCTGTCTTGGGTGCGTGGGTTAGCCTGGATCCCGAATGGGGTTTAAAAGGATTAAGGGAGTTGGAGAGATGCATAAAGGATTTAGGCACCTATGGTATTGCGGTTTGCGGCTCCATGAGTAATATGCCTGCTAATGATGAATCGTTTTACCCCTTTTATGAGCTGTGTATTGAAGCAAATGTCCCTGTCAAGATATGGGTAGGTCATATAGCGGTTCGGGGTCGTGGATTACGCCTTTGGACGGAGAACCCTATACCCCATGTCGATGATGTCGCTGCAGATTTCCCTGACTTGAAGATAGTCTGTGCCCATCACCCCTGGCCCTTTCACAATGAAATGGCATCCGTCTTGATCCATCACCCGAATGTCTATAATGAACAACACGGTTGGTCTCCAAAGTATTTCCCCGCAACATTCAAGAAGGATATTAATTCTCGTTTGCAGGATAAGATCATGTTTGGTTCCGACTATCCCTACTTTTCATATCAACGGCTATTCCCTGACTGGGAAGCAGAAGGTTTTAAACCTCAGGTGTTGGAAAAGGTGCTTTATAAGAATGCCCAGAGGGTTCTGGGTATTGCTTGATACGATCTTAAAGTGCCTAAAGTTTGAAGTGCCTAAAGTGAGCTAAAGTTAAGGAATCCGCTTTCAGAGCACGAGTCATGTATTACGGAACCTCGATTAAAGCAAGCTATCATAAAGCAAACATGGCAAGAATCAGAGCGGATTTTAAGAATGAAATCAAAATAGAATATTTTAACTTTAGGCACTTTAGCTCATTTAAGGCACTTTAAACTCTTTTATCTGTTTGAGGCGAAGATTTGCCGGGAAAGGAGGTTTAAGATATGGACAAGGATGTTGTTGGTAAGGAGATAGGGCCCTTTTCATATGTTACCTGGGAGAGGAAGATAAGGCAATTTGTTGAAGCAACAGAGGATAAAAACCCTCTTTATGTAGATGAGGAGTTTGCCAGGCGTTCGAAACACAAAGGGAATATCGTACCACCTGCTATGGCAAATGCCTATTTCGTCGGCATGCCGATATGGAGCGTGATAGAAGTATGTAAGATAGACAGAGCACGAGGCTTACATGCAGAGCAAGAATATGAATTTATTAAGCCTGTAAAGCCTTGTACCTTATTGTCAACATATTATAAGATAGTCGATATTTATGAAAAGAAGGGGTTAAACTTCGCAATAATAGAAGGGGTAACAAAGGATGAAGAAGGGGACATCGTTGTTAAAGGCAAAATAACATTGATAGAGAGGTAATGTGAGAGGTGACCATCATGAACGGTATTTATTATGAGGACATCAATCCAGGGGATGAACTTCCTATCGTAGAGAAAACAATAACAAGAAACCAAATCCTAGATTATGCGGACGCATCGGGGGATTACAACCCTATTCACGTCGACGAAGCGTCTGGAAAAAAGGCGGGGCTGGGAGGTATAATCGCTCATGGGCTTTTGAGTCTTGCCTTCATGACACAGTTGATGACCGATTGGCTAGCAGATCCAATGGATCTCAAAAAGATTAAGGTAAGGTTCCTTAGTATGGTAAAACCTGGTGATGAGCTTAGAATAAAGGGAAAAATAAAGGACAAGTATATCAAGGAAGGCTTGAATTATGTTGATTGCGAGTTGATATCCGAAAATCAAAACGGGGAGAGAGCCACAATTGGACAGGCAACAGCAACCCTTCCATCAAAGATCGGTTGACAGAGGGGAGGATCGTATTATGCAGTACAGTCTTACCGAAGAGCAAGAGATGCTAAAGAAGACCATGAAGAAGCTGGCCACTGAGAAGATCGCTCCCAGGGCAGGAGAAATCGATGAAAAAGAGGAATTTCCAAGGGACATCTACGAACTTCTCCTTAATCAGAAGGTTCTTGCCTTACCATTCCCTGAGGAATACGGTGGACTGGGAGTTGACCTTCTGACCTATTGTCTGGTTGTGGAAGAGTTATCAAAGGTTGGGCTTACTGCCCTGCCATTCCTTACCAGTTACTCTGGTGCTCTGGACTGTTTCATGGCCGGAGGTACCCCTGAACAGGAGAAGGAATACCTATCAAGGCTTTTAGCCGGTGAGTTCTTTGCCTTTGTCCTTACAGAACCATCTGCAGGTTCTGATGTCGCATCCATGCAGAGTAAAGCTGTGCTTAAGGGGAACAAGTATGTTTTAAATGGTACCAAGTGTTTTATCAGCAATGCTGATAGTGCTGACATACTGATGGTCTATGCGAAGACAGACCCAAAGGCTGGTATAAGGGGGATAAGCACCTTTATTGTGGAAAAGGGGACCCCTGGCTTTTACATAAGCAGAAAAGAGAAGATGATGGGTGCAAGGGCATTCCAGAGCTGCGAGGTTGTATTTGATAACTGTGTCATCTCGAAAGAGAATCTTCTGGGTACAGAGGAAGGTAAAGGGTTAACCGTTATTTTAAAGTTTTTGCATAAAGGGAGGATAATCGTAGCTGCTGCTGCCGTGGGGTTAGCCCAGGGCGCGCTTGACCATGCGATTGGGTATGCAAAAGAGCGAGTTCAATTCGGCAGGCCGATTGCTCAGTTTCAGGGTATCCAGTTTATGCTGGCTGATCTGGCAGCTCAGCTGGAGGCTGCAAGACAATTGACATACAGGGCTGCCACTCTTGCAAGAGATGGTAGCAAAGAAGGGATGAAACTCGCTTGTATGGCCAAATACCTTGCCACCGGAATATGTATGAAGATTACAACCGATGCAGTTCAGATATTTGGAGCCTCTGGTTATATGAGGGATTACCCGTTGGAAAGGATGATGAGGGATGCAAAGTGCCTCCAAATCCTTGAAGGCACCACTCAGATTCAGCAAGCAGGTATTGCCAGGGTTCTTCTGGATCTGTGAAAATCAGTTAAAATAAATTTTTCAATGCATTGGAGGGGTTGGATGTTTACGAACGATACAATAGAGAAAGAAAAAAAATTACAGAAGAAATGGCAGGAGAAGTATTCTAAATTCTATAAAGATAAGGAAGTTAAAGCTACTACAGCATCTGGAATTCCGGTAAAGCCTTATTATATGGCTTCTGATATCGAGCATATAGATTGCAGTGAAATCGGTGCCCCAGGAGAATACCCGTATACCAGAGGAATCTATCCTCTCCAATACCAGTTTCAACCATGGGTAAATCAGATGAGTCTCGGCTACGGTCTTCCTGAACAGACCAGGGAGAGAATGGAGATGCTAAAGGATGCCGGCATGAAGGGATATTTCGGTTCCCAATCGTATAACCTGCCCCATGATCTTGTTTCAAAGGCCGGCCTGGATCCGGACTCCCCCGAAGCCAGAGGGTTAGTGGGACGGGGTGGAGTGAACATAAGTACAATTGAAGATATTGATCGGCTCTTTCATGACCTTCCTTTAGATAAGACACAGATCGTTCAAAATATAGGAAGTGCTACCATGGTTGGGCTTGCCATGTTCATCGTTTATGCAGAAAGTAGAGGGGTTTCAAAAGAAAAACTTGGCGGCAACAGTATGAACTGGCTTTATAAGGCCCCTTTTGTCGATTATGCAATGTTTCCGCCTAAGAATGCATTTAAGTTGATGGTAGAATTCATAAAGTTCTGTAGCAGGAATATGCCCAGGTGGAATACGACCAATATATGCGGCTATTTTATAGAAGAGGCCGGAGGAAACGCAATCCAGGAAGCTGCATTTAGTATAGCAACAGGGATAGCCATTACAGAAGAATGCATTAAGGCCGGCCTCGATCCTGATGAGTTTTTGCCAAGGTTTGGCTTCCAGTTTGCACAGGGGAATGATTTTCTAGAGGAAATAGCTAAAATTAGAGCCATAAGAAAGTTGTGGGCAAAGACAAATAAGGAAAGATTTGGGTGTAAAAATCCTAAGTCCATGCAAGTGCGAATGCACATCCACACATCCGGCTGCTCCCTCATGGCCCAGCAGCCGCTTACGAATGTTGTGAGGGCGGCCTTCCATACACTGGGGGCAGTGCTGGCTGGTACCAATGCCCTACACACATCCGCCTATGATGAGGCGCTTGGGCTGCCAACGGAAGAAGCTGCAACCCTGGCCCTGAGAACCCAACAGGTTGTCCTCCATGAAACCCATATCCCAAATGTCTCGGACCCACTCGCCGGGTCCTATTACATGGAATGGCTTACCCACAAAATTGAAGATGAAGCAAATAAACTCATAAAAAAGATAGACGAAATGGGTTATATAAAGGCATGGGAGACAGGCTGGTTTAAAGAAGAACTGGCAGACTCTGCTTACAAGTGGCGTGAAACAATGGATAATAAAGAAAGAATCGTTGTAGGAGTTAACAAATACGAATCCGGCGAACAACAGAAGGTGCCGGTATTCAAAATAGATCCGAAGATAGAAGAGACCGCCGTAGAAAGGGTAAGACAGTTCAGGGCAAAAAGGGACAATGCAAAGACAGAGAAGGCTTTAGGTAGCTTGAGGGATATAGCAAAGAGGATGAATGAAGAATGGCCAAATGGTGGCAATCTGATGCCGGCCCTTATTGAAGCAGCCAGGGCAGATGCTACTCTAGGAGAAATGCAAGGGGTTTTGAAGGAGGTATTTGGATGGGGATACGCTTATTAAGACCTGATGGATTTATCTCATAAGGCAACTAAACTTACGTAACAATAACATACTTCAAAAAGCGTAATTGTTTAGCCATCTTAAGGAGCTAACGAGATTTTATGATTTGGCTAGACAGTTACAAAAAAGCGGATTTCATTCTAAAAAACCATCAGTAAATTTCAAGGCTTTCGTTATAATAACAAAAGTGTAGTAGAAAGGAGTGCAATATGGAAAAAGTGTTGAGTAAGATCACAGAGGTCACATCTGACCCTTATGCCTATGTAGCTGAACTTAAGGAGCGTAAGGGGAAAAAGATCATTGGGTGTTTCCCCATGCACATCCCGGAAGAGATAATACATGCTGCCGATATGATCCCTGTAGTGATCTGGAGGAGTAACGAATCTGTAACATGGGGCCATGCCCATGTCCCACCATATGACTGTGGCATTACCAGAAGCTTTGTTGATGATGCGGTGAGAGGGAAACTTAATTTTATGGATGGGATGGTCTTTCATGTAAGACAATGTCTACAGGTTGGAGAGTTCCCCCTTATCATAGAAAGAAATGTCAAACCGGCCTATATGGAAATCCTATACTTACCTCCTATCTATCAAGGAGACCCGATAAAATCATACCTTTTAAAAGGTCTGGAATCATTCAAGGCATCATTGGAAGACTTCAGTGGTAAAAAGATCAGCGATGATAACCTTAAAAAGAGTATTGAAATATACAATGAGAATAGCAGCCTTCTTCAAAAGGTCTATGAAATAAGGAGAGATAGACCCGGGATATTAAAGGCAAAAGAGGTGATGCAGATCGTATGGTCAAGTATGTTGATGCCCAAAGAAGACCACAATGAATTGCTTAAAGAACTCCTCAGGGAAATGGAGAAGAAGACCGTTGAGACAAAAAAAGAGAGGATTAAGGTTATTCCCGTTGGCTGCCTCTGTCAGACCCTTCAGTTCGACATCCTTGACATGATAGAGGATCTGGGCATGATTATCCCTGATGATGATCTCTATGTCGGTTCCAGGTACTTTGCAAATAAAGTCAGGCTTAATGGTAACCCGATAGAGGCCCTTGCCGATCGTTATCTTATCAAGACCCCGCTCTGTCCTACTAAAGGAGTCTGGGATGTCCATTGGGGTGACGAGGTAATAAAAAAGCTGAGAAACAATGATGCCAAAGGTATTATCAGTATACGTGTAAAATACTGCCCTCCTCATACCTGTTACTATCCTGATTTTAAAAGCAAGATGATTGAGGAAGGGGTACCTGAGGTAATGATAGATATGGAGCATGAGGTCATTTCTCTGGAAGGTATGAAGACAAGGTTGCAGTCATTTGCAGAGACCATGGGAGGTGTATAATGGACGTACAATATAAGATAAATCGACTTGAAGCAACAAATGATATTAGACCGATGGTGAACAGGCATTGGGCTGAGCTGAGAACTGCAAAAGAAAGAGGAGAAAAGGTTGGTTGGGCATCAGGCCCCTCTTTCATGTTTCCCTATGCAATGGGTATGAAATGTCATTTTATGGCAGGTTATGCATCGTATTGTGGGGGAATCGGGGCGGCAAATGAGGTGTTAAAGGTAGCGGAGATGACGGGCGATCTCCCTGAGACATGTTCCTATCATAGGCTTCATATGGGGATGGCTGAAGCTGTAAGAAAGGGGATATCTATAATGCCGGAGGCGATACTTCCATTACCTGATTTAATGGTTGCCGGGCGTTACTGTACTGAACAGTCTCATTATGCTGAAGGGCTTTATAGAAGGATGGGGATTCGTGTTGTACCTGTCGAGCTTCCATTTGTCTTCAGAAAAGAAGACCGGCTTATGATAAGAGATTTCGTCTACAGGCAATTCAAAGAGATAGTTATCCCTACTCTGGAAGAGGTATGTGGGAAACCCTTCGATTATGATAGATTGAGCGAGATACTGAGCATACTCAAGAAGACTGCTACTATTAGAAATAAATGTTGGGAGTTCTTCAAGACAAAGCCATCTACCTGGACTCTGTGGGATTATGCTGTAAGCATGGCACCTGTCATCTATATGATGGGAGACCCGGTAGGTATCCCCTTTTATGAAAAACTCCTAAAAGAACTCCAGGACAGGAAGGAAAAAGGCATCCCTGCAATGGCCCCGGAAGGAGAAAAGTATCGCATATACTGGGATGGTTGGATACCCTGGGCATTTTTAGGAAAATTTATGCGCAAATTCACCCCGAATGGGGCTCTTTGTATTGTTGGAAGATACCCATGGGAGATGTTCCCGCATCCTGAACTCCTTGATCCGGAACATCCGGTTGACTCAGTTGTGGATTATATGTATGGTGAGCAAGCTGGCTTAGCAGGTAATATGGCTCCAAAACACTCTATTGAGTTTATAGGTGGTTTGATAGAAGAGTATTCAATCGATGGGTTGGTTATGTTTTCCTCCAAGTCTTGCAGGATGTGGAACTTATCCTATTTGGATGTAATAGATACCCTGGATAAGAGGTGCGGTGTCCCTGGGGTGGTTATTGAGGGCGATATGATTGATCAGGATATGGTCTCTGATTCTCAAATAGAAACAAGGCTTCAGGCCCTATTTGAGACCATAGATGGAAGAAGAAAGAGAAAGTAGGTGAAAGCGAAAAGCCCAATCGGATTTTTTAACAAAAGAAGGAGGTAAAAAATGAGGTTCGCTGACAAAGTGGCTATTGTTACAGGGGCAGGCTCCGGGATTGGTCGTGCAATTAGTCATTCCTTTGCAAAGGAAGGAGCCACATCCGTCATTGCCGAGCTTAGAAAAGATGCAGGAGAGAAAGTTGCTTTGGAGATAACAAAGGACGGAGGCAAAGCTTTGGCAATTCAGACCGACGTGTCTAAGAGAGAAGAAGTAAATGATATGGTCAAGAAGGTAATAGATAAGCTTGGCAAAGTAGATATATTAGTAAATAATGCAGCCTTTATTGCAATGTCTTTTAAGTACTTTCACGAGATGGACCATGAGGAGTGGGAAAAAGAAATTGCTGTGGACTGGGTAGGGGTTCTTAATTGCTGTCATGCTGCGATTCCTCATATGATTAAACAAAAAGGGGGCAAGATCGTTAGCATCACCTCTGATGCATCAAAGATAAGTACACCTAGACAGTCGGTCTACTCCGGAAACAAGGCCGCTATTGCCGGTTTTTCCAGGACGATTGCCGGTGAGTTGGCCCGTTACGGGATTAATGTCAACTGCGTTGCACCTGGAACAGTAGATACACCCGCAACCCAGGGGTTAGGAAAGATTATCGATAAGATGTTACAGGGTGTTCCAAAAAGGAGACTGGCACGACCTGACGAGATAGCCAATATGGTTCTGTATCTTTGCGCAGATGAAGCTGACTATATAACAGGCCAGCACTTTAGTGTGAATGGAGGGATGTCAATGTTCTGATAGAAAGTACTTGCTCTTTCAGATCAAAAAAAGTACGAATACATATTATAATGATAAGGAGGGAAAAACCTGTGGGAATAGAAAAAGTCATAGAGGTTGGTGTGGCAGTTAAGGACCTTGACAAAGCGATCAAACTTTTCACAGAGGTTCTTGGGGCTAAATTAGGCCAGACAGTAGACTTTGAGCCATACGGCATGAAGTTTGCCATGTGTCGGATTGGAGATGTGGATTTTGAACTTATGGCTCCTACAAAGCCGGATGGGGTGATCGGTAAGTTTATCGAGGCCAGAGGGGAAGGGTTGCACCATATTGCTTTGAAGACAGACAATATAGATAAACAATGGGAACATTTTGCAAAAAAAGGTGTCAAGTTGATCGATAAGTCCCCAAATGTTTACGAGGGTCATAAATTTGGGTTCATTCATCCTAAATCCTTTAATGGGGTGATGTTTGAAATCATTCAAGACTAAAAGAAATTGCGTGTTTACTGCATTACCAATGCAGTCTTTTTGATTCATCATCTTATAGCATCACTGCAGTGCAAGCTTTCAAACAGTAAATCCGACACCAATCTTCTAAAAGTAATGCCCGGAACTTTCGCTGTACTGGTAAGAGTCAATAAATAACAAAACGAATTACATTGAACTGCTAAAGGTGGTTCAAAAAGGAGGGGATTGAGATGGGAAAAAGATTAGAAGGCAAAGGAGCTTTGGTAACAGGTGCAGGAAGAGGGATCGGGCGTGGTATTGCCCTTGCCCTTGCAGAAGAGGGTGCGCAGGTTGTTGTCAACGATCTGGGGGGAGAGTCTGATGGGACCGGGGCCTCAGAATCTCCTGCGGAAGGAGTAGTAAAGGAGATAAAGGATCGTGGGGGCAACGCCATTGCCAATTACGGAAGTGTGGCGATTTTCGCTGATTGTGAAAAGATGGTCAATGATGTCGTTGAGAACTTCGGTCGGATAGACATTCTGGTGAATGTAGCAGGCAATGACCGAGGACGGATGGTCTTTAACCTCGCCGAAGAGGACTGGGACGCCGTCATTGCGGTTCACCTAAAGGGGACTTTCAATACCACCAGGTTTGCCTCTGGGTTAATGAGAAAGCAACTGGGCGGCCGAATCATCAACTGTACATCTGCGGCCGGTCTGATAGGAGACATGGGGCACTCGAACTACTGTGCTGCCAAAGCAGGGATATTCGGGCTTACTCGAGCCTGCGCTATGGAATTAGGAAAATACGGAATAACAAGCAATTGTTTTATGCCCGCAGCCTCTACCAGGATGTCGGCGCTGGTCACTGAGGAGATCATCGAGAGGCGAAAAGCGGATGGCTTTGATATGGAAAGCATGGGGATTACATGGCCGTTGCCAAACCCGGATGATATCGGTCCTGTGATCGCATATCTGGCGACAGACGAAGCGTCCAATATAAACGGGCAAGTCGTAGGGGTTGCTGGCGGAAAAGTATGGCTTTATAGCATCATGAGTGAGATAAAGACCATTTATAAAGATGGCCGCTGGACTGTAGATGAGCTGGCAAACCTGATGCCGAGGACACTTGCATCCAATCTGGTGAACCCTTCGCCGCAGACAAAGTTCTAAGTAGTGTCCATCCATAAATGGCCCTTTTGCCCAATCTCTGTGTCAGGCTCAGATTTTAATCCTCGAAATATGTCAATATATTCCTGCGGTTAAAATCTTCGCCTTCCTTGACCTTGAA
>JAUXFK010000015.1 GCA_030623035.1 Deltaproteobacteria bacterium
TATATAAGGCGTTTTCATAGACAGATTCCAGAAATCCATCACCAAGCTCATTATAAGATTCATAAAAACTTCTAAGAATAATATCTGTGATTTCTTTGTATTTAAACCTGTCTGCGTTCATCTGTGTGAATCTGTGGCTGAATAGTTACTGCAAAACAAACATTCTTTGGTGCCATCGACCGACAGCTCATGGGCAATATGGAAATTGCAACGGCGATAAAAGGCTATTGACGTTCTGTCAAAATCCTTTCCATCTCAAAGAAGAGATCCTGCTCACGAATCATACCCGCCACTTTACCCTCTCTGATGACTGCTAGCCGTCTTACCTGGTTTTTCAACATGATATAGGCAGCCTCCATAAGATTTGAGTCCTCATCGATGGTTCGGGGTGCAGGAGACATCACCTCTTTGATCTTCTTTTGGGCCAGTTCCTTCACCTGCCTGCTGAACATGCCTCTCCAAAACATGGGCGAATACTGGATGCTGTCTGCCATAGAAGGCTTAGGGGCGCTGAGGTATGCAGGCATGATCCACCGAATCAGGTCAATGATTGCCAGGATGCCCCGAACTTCTCCTTTACGGTCGATTACGAGGACGGACCGATGTCCGGTTTCCATGATACGACTGGTAGACAGTATAGATGTAAAGGACTCTTTCAACTTCTCAATAGCATCTTTAATTGTAGCTTCCGGATCCAGGATGGTATAGTACTCGAGGGGAATCATAACATCTCTGACTTTGTTTTCTTCAAGAGGCCCCTCCTTTTTCCCATGTCTGTATGCATCCATGATCCTGGATGTCAGAAGATCGATTTCACAGGGTTTGTTGAGGTAATCGAAAGCGTCCTCGGTGAGGGCCTGGCTGGCAGATGGTTTCGTTCCATGTCCTGTGAGCATGATCACAGGGGTTTCAGGAGAAATTCTTTTCAGCTCTTTGAGTGCCTGGTGACCATCCATCCCTGGCATATTGATATCCAGGATCACCACATCGGGGTTTTCTTCCATCCTTTCAATAGCTTCTTCACCGCTGGCGGCCACAATCGTCTCGAATCCTCTCTTTTTCAGAATCTTTTTTGTCGTGGCGCGAAATCGCTCTTCGTCGTCCACCATCAGGACTTTTATCTTTTCACTCATTTTATGGCCCTCCTTTCAGGTTGATAAGGTGAGTTGTTCACTCCTGCCCAGATCATCTCCACTAAATTGGGAAAGCAGGATGGGGTATTTTATAATAAAATGGTTATTGATTTCCCTCAGCAAAAAAAATCGGTCATAGCAAAGGCAATCACATTATAACCCGTGCAAAACTCACTACACTGTCAGATAAGTTGCACGCGTTATAATGTGACCGCCTTTGCTGAGTTAACTCAATAGCCATTTATGATAATATTGGTAACAGAGACCAGAAAAGTAAGAACATTATGCATATGGATACTCCGATGACCAGGATGGCCTGTCTTAACTGAAACCCACAGCATTTCATCATACCTGTCCCTATGAGCCACCATTTCCAGGGTTCTGTAAGCCAGATAAAGAACGGGACCCAGGAAGCAAGAAGGGTTATACCTGAAGAGAGAGCGTATACACTGAAGAGCCTGGCGAATGTCACACGCCTCCCCATGGTCATGGTCATCACCATGTAACCGAGCCCTGCTGCAATAAAGACCATACCCATTGCATTGATAAAGAATATCATGCCTATAGAGACAGGGCTGGAGTATGTATTACTCAAAAGACTGGCTACAGTAAAAAAGAGACTGGAAACAAGCAGAAAACCTGTAGACTGTTTCAGCCCAATTTCCTGCGGTAATTCGCTAAAGAATCTTCCTGGTTTTCTCAGTAATCTCGAAAGAATCCAAAAATATGATCTAAGGGTGAATTTTTCCGTGTCTGGCATCGTCTAACCTTCTTTAAAACAAACCGTATTATTTTAGCCTTATGAAACAGAAAGCACTGGCTAAGCTTCAACGGCAATCAAATTTAAAAAAGCTAAACTGTTACAACAAACCTAATTTTGCAAGAACGCCTAATAAAAGCATGATAACAGTCATGGCGAAGAAAAACTTCCGTTCTGCATTTTTACTGAAATAGATCTTTCCATTATAACGAAATAGTACCTTCCTATGCTTGAAAGTATCATCCTTAGGGCTCTCTTCCATAATTAAATCTCCCCGTAAACTGATATTTTCCTGTGTGATCAGCCGGAGGCAACCGGCAAAAATATTAGAAGCCTGGAAGGCCTCCGAACCCCCTGAAAATCCAGTATACCGCGGCAAGAAGAACCAGAACAACGTTGGCAACAACCCACATGATGACCCCTACTCTCAGGTAATCCCTGGGCTCAAGATAGCCGCTGGCATACACGATCGCATTCGGCGGGGTGCCTATGATCAGGCAGTAAGCAAAGGAAGAAGCCGCGGCTGTTCCCATGGCTATAAAGGGCAGGAAAGTGGTTCCAGGATGAACCAGGCCGGCCATATTGAGCGCAATAGGGCCAACTGCAGCGGCAGCAGGGCCATCTGCCATAAGATTGGTAAGAACAGCGGTCAGGCCATTCGAAACCAGCATAAGGGGGAGTCCCGAATCCGCTCCCAGAGGAGCAAGGGCATCTATGCAGGTCCTTGCAAGCCAATAAGCTGCTCCTGTACTGTCGAGGGTTCTTCCGAAGATGATGGCACCGGCATAAAGCCAGACCACGCCCCAGTCCACTTTTTCTTGGTAATCCCTCCAGTTGACGACCCCGGTCATAATGTAAGCCACTGCACCGGCAATGGCGATCACGCCGATACCGAGACGTACCGGATAAATACCCAGGTTATAGAAGATCTTTTCTGTAAACCAGCCGTATAACATGATGATGAAGATAATAAGCGCAAAGATCTGATGCCTGTTCCAGCCTCCCATCTTACCTATTTCAGCCTTTAAATGCTCCATAGCCGGCGCCAGGGAGGTGACTTTCGGCTTAAATCGCCAGTTAATAACAAGCCAGGTGAAAGGAATCATGATGATAACAAAGGGGAAGGCGTAACTGACCCACTGAAAATAACCGATGTCAAAGCCGAACATGTCTTCCAGGTAGGTCATCATGATTACATTTCTGGCACCACCCGATGGGGCCCCGAAACCTCCGATGTTGCAGGCCATAGCAATGGTAATCATGAGCATCTTGGCGAGCTCGGGGTCCTCAGGTACATCTTTTGTCAGGCTGTTGTAGTATAGAAGCATGCCGATAGGAAGGAACATTGCGGCCAGTGCGTGATCAGAGATAAATGACGCAAGCGGGGCAATGATGACAACAATTATAAGTGTGATCCATTTTACATTTGGGACAGCAAGTTTTCTGAACAGCATGAGACAGATTCTCTTATCCACCCCTGTCTTCACAAAAGCGGCGGCAAACATGAGGCTTCCCATAATAAACCAGCATGCATCACTCCAGTAGAGCATGGCCACCTCTTTTCTCGTGACAACACCTGTAAAGACAAGGATCAACCCAATACAAAAAGCCACGCCGGGCAGAGGAATACACTCCGTTAAAAAACAAAAAACAACAAAAACGCCCATAGCAATGGCCACCTTAATATGCCAGGCACCTTTATCGGCCGCTTTTTTATCCTTGCCGGATAAATCTTCATACTTGAGCTTATCCCTCCGAAGCTCCATGGCCTTGCTCATAATGCCTTTATAGGCTTCATCGGTGATGTTTGCTTTAATATGGTTTTGAGCTCTCTCAAGGTTTTTGGAATCGACCTGGATATTGTATTTTTTACACCACTTTATATTTCGTTTTAGAAAGCGCTCTTTATTTAACGCACCCATTTGCATATTTTTTTCCATCATCTGGGCGGTAAGGAGCTGCCATTGGGACAGGTCGGCACTCTCTATTTTAAAAAGCTCTTGAGCGACGTAATTCACAACGAACTGAGGTCCCACCTTATATTCCGTGCCCACATCCTTCATTCCATAGGGTGTCGGCAAGATCAATACGAGGGCAAAGAGCGCAACCGGAAAGATGAAAAGCTTCCAGTCCACATATTTGTCATATCCTGTTGCCTTCTGTTTTTTTCCTTCCTCTGCCATTTTTCAACCTCCGCTTTTATCTGAAAATACCTTTCTGACGGGCGAGACGCCAGTCCTACTACTGTGGTGTCATGCGTGAAATATCGTATCAGGCGCCCGTCATTCCAACGAAGGTGGTAATCCAGTATTTCTGGTTACTTCGGCGCTTCTGGATTCCCGCTTCCGCGAGAATGACGGCCATCTTTGCGACATTACATAGATGACACGACATTAGTTATAAAATCACTACCCGGCTTCGGAGGTCAGACCCGTAGCAATATAACCCAAATGTCGGGTCAGGCCCAAATCCCGCCCTGTACTAAGACTCTTCCGTCTGTTTCAATATATCCCTGGGAGACTTCATATAGGTGCGTGCCTGGGCCATGCGAATCTTTTCCTCCAACCTTTGCCTCTTCTCAAAGGCCTCTTCCGCTTTTTCAAGCAGATCATCAATATCGCAAGGTTTCATAACATAATCGATAGCCCCGGACTTTAACCCATCCACGGCCGAATCCACTGTGGCATGCCCGGTCAACATAATGACCTCAACCAGAGGAAAGAGTTTTTTAATCTCTTTTAAGGTGGCAATGCCATCCATACCAGGCATTTTTACATCAAGAATAACAACGTGGATGGTGTGTCTTTTCAGTTTTTCCAGCGCCTCTGTTCCACTGGCTGCGGTTAGGGCATCATACCCCTTCCTTGAGAGTACCTTTTCAGTGGTTGAAAGGAATCTCTCTTCATCGTCCACCAGCATGATCTTCATTTCTCTCATGGATCGCACCTCCTTCTCTTCTCGTCTCAAAAAAACAAAAACAGCGTATTGTCTTTCTCATTTGCATTCGGGCAGTCCTTCTCGTCACCCTTCTGCCGGAAGATGAATGGTGAAAGTGGCGCCCCTTCCTTCCTCACTCTGTACACCGAAAATACCGCCCATCTTTTCAATAATGCTGTAACAGACGGAAAGGCCCAGTCCGGTTCCTCTCCCCACCGGTTTCGTTGTAAAAAACGGAGCGAATATTTTCTCTATGTTCTCAGGACTGATTCCGCACCCGTTATCGGTCACTGCAATCTCAACTCTACCGCCTGCGGCCTTTGCCGATATCTCCAATTTTCCTCCTGCTGCACCGTGCTGCTCAACGATGGCATAGATGGCGTTGTTGAGCAAGTTCACCAGGACTTGCTGAAGCTGGGAGGCGTCTACTTGAATGAGTGGGATATCATCAGAAACCACCTGTTGCACATCGATCCCTTCAACATCTGCTTTTCGTATGACAAGGCCGATGACTTCGGGGAGAAACCTCTTCAGATCCACTGCTGCCGGAGCAGTCTCTTTCTCCCTGGCAAATTTGAGCAGGGCCTGAGTGATCCCGCCACAGCGATCGGTTTGCACTCTTATTTGTCGCAATGAATCCTCTATCTCCTCCATCTCTTCTGATTCTTTCAATTCACCCTGTTCCTTCATTTCCGACACAATCGTCTCAATAAGCGTCTGCTCGGCCCGGATAATCTGAAGGGGATTATTGATCTCATGGGCAAAGCCTGCCGACATCTCACCGATCTCTGCCAGGCGGCCTGCAACGATAAGCTGCTGACTCAACCGGCTCTTTTCTTCATCTATACGTCTCATTTCCGTGACAATGCGATTCGTCATATAGAACGCCATGGCAACGATCGTAAAACCGCCCAGGATGGATATGAGGATTACCATATATGTCGCGGAACGAAGCGCCTTGAATGCATCCGCTTTTTCCTGCCGGACAACCAGTAGCCAGTTGTTGTCTTTCAACCACATAGTGGCATAGAGGTATGTCTCACCTGCGACGTCCTTTTCAACAAAGGTCCTGGTCCCCTGGTGCGGCAACAGGTTTGCCATACCATCGGTATCTTTCTCCATCAACCCTCCGCCTGAGCGCCGCTCGGTCTGGAAGAGGCCATCCTTGTTCAGGATGTAAGATTCGCCCGTCTTACCTATGCGAGCTTTTTCCACAATATCGTTGAATAAAAGTGTATCAATAGTAGCGCGGATCACCCATGCCCGGTCTTTATCCTTTTTCACCAGAGCAACGACAAAATGGGGGACCTGCCTATAGCCGAGAAAAACATCGCTTACATAGTACCCCTTTTTTATCACCTCCTTGAACCACTCAGCTTCCCTGTATACCTTTCCTGTCAATTCGTAAGGACCGCTATAGGCTATATGAACCCCGGATTCGTCGAATATTCCCAGGTCCACGAAAGCCACGGATTTTTTCTGGAGATTGCGAAAAACCTCCTGGAGCAATGCCGGCCGGGTGAGATCATCAAAACCGAAAGAGTCGGCAACGAACTGGAGATCGGTTTTTCGCTCAGTTAGAAACAGCTCTATGGTTCGGCGGTGATCATCAACGATCCTTATCAAGCTGGAAATCGTTGTGGACTGAAGCGAGCCGGCGAAATGATGAAAACTAACAAAGACCACCAGCACAAATGGGACAACGGGCACAAGAATCATGCTTGCCAGAATCTTCAGGCTCAATCGTTTGTAGTCTCCTTGTTTCATAGCGTCCTTCTCAGAACTCAGACTCTTTAAGGCTCATCAGGAAGTGTTTACTCACCTCTCTAATTCACTCTTCATCAGATGTAGCGTACGAGTCTGAAATTCGTCACTTCCCTTCTTTGTCTATCTCTCTCAACCGTCGAAGGATATCACGTGGTTTGTCTGATAGAGAGATCTTAAGCATCTCATTCATCTTTTTTTCTTCAATCTTTTTCGTATTCATAACCTTCTCTTTATAGGCATTCTTAAGAGATTCAAGGAGTTCATCCAGC
The DNA here is from genome assembly GCA_030623035.1 of Deltaproteobacteria bacterium. Lineage (GTDB taxonomy): Bacteria > Desulfobacterota > UBA8473 > UBA8473 > UBA8473 > JAUXFK01. The sequence goes on from JAUXFK010000015.1 coordinate 6,867, forward strand.
TCACATGGCTTCTGGAGGTAAGAATACGCGCCGGTTTTCGTGCATTCGATCGCCGAGTCTATATCCCCGTGCCCTGTCAGTATCACTACTTCCATCGATTTATGCTCTTTCTTCAGCACCTTGAGGGTTTCCTCTCCGCTCATTCCGGGCATTTTGAGATCCAAAAGGACTACGTCTATCGGATGATTTCTCGCGGCTTCAACTGCTTTTTCACCCCGGTTGATAACGATTACATTGAAGCCCCGGATTTCCAGGCTTTTACTTATCGATTGAGCAAACTGTTCTTCATCGTCCACTAATAATAGGTTAATTTTATCTTTTTCCATATTTCAAACTCCTTCCCTCATAGTTATTCATGAGTATTGAATTGATAGTCCGTTGTCAGACACCGGGGATCCCCACCCATCTCCAATATCCGAAAAAGACCCATAACCATAGAACAGCAAGGCTCAGGAGAAAGATCATGAAACCATGAATGAAAAAGTCCTTCATTGTGACCAACTGCTCCCCTGTTTCAGGATCCTTGGCCATACTGTAAACTATCGCGTTATTCGGTGTGCCTATGATCAGCATATGCGCAAACGAAGAAGCAAAAGCGGTAGCCAGCCCTACCATTAGCGGCGATGTGCCGGAAAGTGTCGCCATTGGCACGGTTATAGGCCCAACTGCTGCCACAGTGGCTCCGTCACTCATGAAATTGGTAAGGATGCCGGTGATAAAGCTGGTGGATATGCAAAGGCCGGTTCCGCTTTTCAAGAACTCGGGAAGAATAGACATAAAGCTGTTCGCCAGCCAGAGGGCTGCCCCTGTACATGCCAGTCCGTATCCCATAGCACTGGCGGCCGCGTATAGGGCAACCACATCCCAATGAATGCCGTTTATGTCCTTCCAGCGGAGGATGCCCAGGATATTCAAAAGGACCAGGCATAGAAGAACCGGGCCGCCCATGCCGAACTGGCTTGATAATGTTGTCCATAATACGATAACGAGTAACAGAACACCTGCGGCCTTATACTCGTCAGGGGTCATCTTGCCGATCTTTTCCGATTCACGTCCTACCTGTTCTGCAATATTGACTGATTTAACCTTGACTCTCTTCCGGAAAACCAGGAGAAAGTATCCTGCGATGACAAGCGCCATGACCGGCACAAACGGCAGCCCCATTTTCATCCACTGCCCAAATGAGATATCAATGCCATAGTCGGAAAAAATACCCAGCATAACTGCATTACGGCCGCCCGCGGCAGGTGATCCGGGTCCTCCGATATTTGCGCAGTATGTGAGCATGAGAAGTAGCATTACAACCAGCCCCCTGTCCTTTTTTAGACCTGCGGATTTAATTGTTCCCATGTACACAAGCATTAAGATAGGTGCTATAAAGGCAACCAGGGCATGTTCGGACAGAAAAGATGCTGTAACGGCAAGAAGAGGTCCAAATATAAGTCCAAAACGGCGAAGGGATGTGCTGGTGCCCAGAAGCAGGATGCCGATCCTGCGGTCAAGACCTGTTTTGCTGATGGCTGCGGCAAGGGCCAGGACACCGAAGATAAAAACAACCGAATCTTTAGCATAAGCCTTTGCCACCTGGCTCGGGGGAAAGACACCGAAAAAATACATCAGCACGCCGACAAGCAGTGCGGTAACGCCGATGGGTATCGCTCCGGTCGCCCAAAAAAGCGCGGCAACTACCAGTACGCCCACCATGACCTTTGCCCGAAATGCTATCTTTTCGGTGCCCAGGGTCACTTTCACCACTTTTCCGTCTTCTGTTTTTACCTTTCTGTGCAATTTGGCTTTTTGAGCATAGTAATCGGAGATAGTCTGACCTTTTTCCATTTTCTGATATTCGGAATATCCGGAGATATTTTCTCCCATTTCACCGGTCTTTTTTGCGGTTAAAAAGGTTTCAAGCTGCCGAGGTATGGGCATAAGAGCTATAATAGCGAAAAGAATAACCCCAAGCATAATTACTCCAGGGCGGGCATTCTGCACCCCTATGAGCCACTCTTTCAGGTTGCTTCTTTTCATCTCAGGAATCTCATGTCTGGCAAGTGCATGGATTCGTTCCTCAGCCGCTGCGTTAATCACGCTTAACAGTTCATCAATGCCGCAAGGCTTTTCCAGGTAATGGAATACGTCGTGTTTTCCTGTGATACGCGCTGCTTCTATGCTCCCATGACCCGTATGCATGATTACCTGTACCTCAGGCCTGATCTTCTTTAACTCCTTCAATGTCTGGATCCCGTCCATACCCGGCATCTTCTGGTCGAGTATTACTACTTCCGGATTTTCGTGACGCACTATTTTTATGGCATCATCTCCGTTGCTTGTGTCCAATACATTGAATCCCCTGTTCGTAAGTTGCCTGGACAAGGCCTCACGAAACCGGTCCTCATCATCAATCAGCAATACTGTCAACCTTGAATCCTTCTCATTTTTCGTTCTTTGTTCTCCCATCATCCGGTCCCTTCCAACCTAATCGTTAATAAACTGATGAAACGCCACTGCTTCCTACTATGTATCAACATAGTCTAAAGTTTGAAAGTAGGTGTTCAGGGTTGCTTCTGAACCGTGAACCTCTGAACGGTTATGATTTAGATATCGGTAGCGATATAGTAAACGAACTCCCGGCGCCCTCGAGACTCTGGACATCTATTATTCCGCCCATTGTCTCCACAATGTTCAGAGAAACACTCAGGCCAAGACCCGTTCCTTTCCCCACTTCTTTTGTGGTATAAAATGGGTTGAATATCTCTTTCATCTGGGCAGCAGTCATACCCTCCCCTGTGTCTTTTACGGTTACCAGGACATATTCCTCATCCCTGCTGGTGGAAATAGCGATCTTTCCTGAACCGGAAATAGCGTCGCCTGCATTATTAATGAGATTTAAGAAGACCTGGCTGACCTGGTCCGGATCAAGGGGGATTTCCGGCAAATCAGGGTCATAGTTACGTATGATTTCAATGTCTTTTATTTTAAACTCACGTTTCTTCAAGCCGCTCAACAACTTATCCAGGATTTCATTAACATTGCACAGAGCCAGCCGTGGCTCATCCTTACGTCCAAAATTGAGCAGTTGTTGGGTAATCCCTTTTGCCCGGAAAGCGGCTGAATCAATCACATCGATCTCGTTCAGGATATTTTCAGGGGATGCGTCCAGATCGAACTGGGGATCGAGCATGTCCCGGACAACCCCTGTTGTTGCAACGATCGTGGCCAGGGGATTATTGATTTCATGAGCGACTCCGGTTGCCAGTTCGCCAATCGATGCCAGTTTCGAGGCATGAATAAGCTGATGTTGGAGATCATCCTGTTTTTCGGCTGTGGTCTGGGCATAGCTGAGCAACCTATTGGATGTAAACCAGATTGCGGCTGCTATGGAAAGAATGATTAATGCAAGACTCGCAGTCATAATACGCCTGGTCCGGTACATCTGTGCGAGAGCGATGCTTAAAGGCTGTCTCACAAGCAGCGCCCATTGCGTTTCCTTGAACCACGCATATGCGATGAGTATGGAATCGCCGTTTCTCCTGACCTCCGTCACCCCGGATTTGCCCGTATGGGGCGGGATATACTCGCTCTGACCGAGCAGTTTCCCCCTGTCAGGATCAACAACCTGATATCGCCCCTCTCTATTGATCAGGGAAGATTCAACCCCCTTGCCGTGACTTATGGTGCGAAGAAACATGTAGAACTTGTCCGGGTCTAGTGTGGACCTTATGATATAACTCTCTTTGCCGATCATCTGCCTGGTTGCGATGGTAAAATGGGGTTTCTTCCTGAATCCCAGATAAATATCACTGATGAAGTAATCCTGCTGCAGATTCAAAAGCGTTTTAAACCATTGTTCATCACTGTAGTCTTTGCCCCGAAGATGTGGAAAAGGACCGGTATACCCTATCTGAATCCCTTCTTCATTGAGAAACCCGATATCGATAAATGAATCACTGACCTGTCTCAAGGTTTGAAGATAACTCTCCATATTGTGTTGAGATGGGGACACGGTGAATTCGCTTCCGTGAAAGAGACTGAACAGGTTGACAACACGTTCCTGGAGAAAGAGGTCTATGGTGTTCCTCTGACTGATGGACAGGGCCTCCAGATTGAGCTTCCCAATATTTTTCAGTGTAGAATTGAATTGTATATGAAAGTAGATGGATAGCACCGCATAAGGGAGTATCACGGCAATGAGAAGGCCGATAATGAGTCGGAATCGAACCTTTCTGAAATATTCTTTCCGGATATTCGTTCGGTTATCGAGGATTTGTCTTTTGGCAAAAGCTGCCTCGATCTTTTCAGCTATATCCTCGATACTTGCCGGTTTCATGAGATAGTCCACTGCTCCGTATTTCAAACCATCCACAGCGGATTCTACAGTGGCATGACCGGTCAACATGATGATTTCAACCAGGGGAAATTTCCCCTTGATCTTTTTCAAGGTTGTTATCCCATCCATGCCCGGCATCTTCACATCAAGGATAACTACGTGGATATTATTATTCTTTAATTTCTCCAGTGCGATTAATCCACTTGATGCGGTTTTGACTTTATAACCTTTTCTTTCCAGCATCTTTTTTGTGGTGGAAAGAAACCGCTCTTCATCATCCACCAGCATTACGTTTATATTTCCCATCTGTTCATCCCTGTTTCATAACATCAATGAATCAAGAGGGTTAAATCATACAAGCCCCAGTATCTTCCACCAGATACCCGCTACCAAAATCAGGACACAAAGCAGGATAGGCGTGGCCACAGCCCCGACCTTTGCAAGCTGGGCTGCCTTGAAGTAACGGTAGCTGTATGCGATAGCATTCGGCGGGCATCCGATAACCAGTAACAAGGCAAAGGAGGTGGACATACCCAGGCACAAGGCCATGACTCTGGGATCAACGCCCTCCAACTGAGCTATAGGTATGATGATCGGCAATATTAGCGCCGCCGCGGCAACATTAGCCATCGCATTCGTCACAAGGGCGCCAAATACCCCCACCCCTATAAAGAGGAGCAACCAGCCACTCCCTTTAACCAGAGGGAAGAAAACATTGGCAAAATAATTAGCTGCTCCGGAGTACCCCATGGCCAAACCGAGTGAGATGCCGCCCCCAAATATGAAGAGGGCAGTCCCCCACTCCAGATTGGCATGGATATCCTCCCAGTTCAAGATATTGAAGAGGACCAGGGCGCCCACGCCCATCATGCCTGTAATGGAGTAATCTATACCGTGAAACCCTTTGGTTAACCAGGCCAGAAAGGTGAGACCGATGATGAGTACAGCCCTCTTTTCCATAGCAGTCCACGGGCCGATCTCCTCGTCAAATTTAGGAAGCTCAATATTCGGATCAGGGCGGAACACAAGGTAGACCACTAATACGGCTATGGGCACGGTTATAATGGCTGCGGGCATTGCGTATTTTATCCAGTCGAAAAAGGTGATCTCAATTCCGGTAAACTCTTTTAGAAAAGCAGCAGCCACCATACACCTGCCGCCTCCCACCAGGGTGCCCATTCCACCGCAGGAACAGGCAAAGGGAACGGAAAGCATCATGAAGTTCCCCGTTTTACTGAAAGGTTCGATCCCGGCAGCCCTCATGAGAGGCAACATGGTAACGATCCCTATGGCACATGCCGCTGCATCGTGCATAAAGGATGACGAGATTCCAAGACCTATGGCAAGGACGAAGGTGAATCTGGTGACATTCGTTCCCGCCTTCTTTATGACAAAGTAGCCAAGCCTCTTTGTAAGGCCCGTCTTGTCAAGAGATATGGCAAAGATCAAACAGCACATTATAAAGATGACGACAGGGTGCATATAGGGAGCCCATGCATCTTTGACGTCGGCAACGCCCATTATCACAAGAAATACCCCGATGAATATAGCCGTAATTTCAAGGGGTATGGGTTCTACCATGAAAAGGAAAATCAAGACTGCCAGGATCGCTAAAAACCTCTTCCCCCGTGGCGAAAGGCCGTTTACGCAGTCGATTTCCACATGGGCCATGTTCAGCTTAACAGCCTCTTTTTGCAGATAATCTAACGAAGACCTTTCGCTTTCTTGGCTTATAATCTCTACAGTATAGCCTTTGACATCCTTATCAGACGGTATAAGTAACCTAAAGTCTTCGCTTATATGCTGAAAGAACCTTTGATCATCATCACCGCCTATCCAAAACTTTGTCCCCTCAGGTCTGGGTAGTAGCATAACGATAACGCCAAGACCTAAGGCAAGACAAAGCTGGAACATTTTGTTCTTGAAAAGCATATCTTTCTCCTCTCCGAATCATTCAAGTAGAAACGTACCGCATCACTCTATTAGTTTACTCCATATCCCGCAGTAAATATTCAATAAGAGTCAATGCCTCCCATTTTATAAGCGGCCAATCGAGACAACCATATGCCCCTGCATTCATGGCTTCCTTTACCATACCTTCCTTTCGGGGTGGGGTGTTAATGAGTATCATTTTACTCTTTGGAGACAGTGAACGAATATCCTTATAAACCTTGGACCCATGGCGTTTATGAACATTGCTGTCTATTAAAATCAAACTCCCTCTATCCTTGTTTATAAGTTGAGCCAGCTCATCCCATCGGTTCATATACAAAAAGGTTATATCCATGTCCCGAACAATCTTCTCAATAGCCCGCTTTACTTCTTGTCTGTAACTGAAGACGATCAAATCCGGTTTCATTAGTTGTCCTTTTAGTCCGCAATCTCATTTGAATTCCTTTCAGTAGATATTACAAGTATCATGCCGAAAATAGTATACTCAAAGAAAAAGGCTAAAACAATAATTATATTAAATAGATACGAAAACAAAGAGAAATATAGGGAAAAGAGGGGGGTTATTCCCGGCAGGCCATTGTGTATGATATATGACACCAATCATATGTGAATGGTAATTATCGTTGCGATATCGACCGTTTACAAATGTACAAAATAAGACAGTATGTCCGAAATAAGACATCATCAGGTGTGGTTTAGATAGAATTGACAGGCATAAGATTATATCTTTTGATCTTACTGTAGAGGGTACTTCGGCTTATCTCCAGTTTCCTGGCTGCTTTTTGTTTGTTCCAGTTTGTTTCTGAAAGGGCTTTGGATATCAACTGCTTCTCCGTTTCGCTCAAAGAAATATCAGGAAGCAGTCTATCACTTTTTGCGCTTAAGGAGATATGAGATGTTTCGATCGTATCACTCTTTGTCAGGATCACGGCCCTGGAGATAACATTTTCCAGTTCTCGGGCATTGCCTGGCCAGTGATAGTCCATCAACAAATCAATTGTTTCTCTCGAGATATCTTTAACCTTTTTATTCTCTAAAAGGTTATGCTTTTCTAAAAAATGCTGGCTAAGTAATGGGATATCGTCGGTCCTTTCTCTAAGGGGTGGAAGATGAATATTTATTACATTAAGACGATAAAAAAGATCCTCCCGAAATTTTCTTTGCCTGACCGCCATGTATAAGTCTCTGTTTGTGGCTGCAACGATCCGTACGTCTGTCTCAATTGTCTTTTCCCCCCCCACTCGTTCAAAACGCCGATCTTGAAGCACCCTCAAAAGGAGTATCTGGGTTGCAAGAGATGCCTCACCGATCTCATCCAGAAAGAGGGTTCCCCCGTGGGCTTGCTCAAAACGGCCTTTTTTGCAACGGATAGCTCCTGTAAAAGCCCCTTTTTCATGGCCAAAGAGTTCACTTTCCAGTAAATCAGAAGGGTAAGCGGCACAATTGGCCACAATAAAAGGGCCTCCATCTCGTGGGCTTGATTCATGGATCGCTTTGGCGACTAACTCTTTTCCGGTGCCGCTTTCACCTGTTATCAGTATCGTGGCGTTGGATTGAGCAACATCAGGGATAAAATCGTAGATCTTTTGCATCTCCTGGCTCTTGCCGACCATCCTCATGAAAGAGGTGCGTCCCTTGATCTGGTCTTTGAGCATCTGAATTTGTTCATCAATCTCCACTGCCTGAACTACAGGGTCTGTAGCATAAGCCATCAGAGTAGAAACAAGCCTTAAATTCTCTGGTGCTATGCCCAACTCTTCAGGAAAAATAATCATCAAAAGGCCGACTCCTTCTGCATTCTTGACTAAAGGAAATAGGAACCAGCCAAAATAAACATCAAGAGAGTTGAGAAAACCGGTCTGGTTACTTCGACTGATAAGAGCGGTTTCTGACCTTTTCCTTAGCCAATCTATAAGATTCCCCCATCCCTGACTCTCGATCAAATTGGAGAAGGCCTCTATTACATAACCGTGTTTATTTGGGTAAATCGGAGGTAAAAAATCGTCTCTTTTACTATTGAGAAGGAACAAACCAATCTCGCTTCTAGGAAAGATATTTTTTATAATCTCGAATAGATGCATAGTTATATTGGATAAGGTCGGCCTCGATATTACCCTCTCTGTGAACTGGTGTAATATATCCAGGTCTCGCTTTGCTTTTTCTCTCTCTGTTATATCCTGACCTATACAGACTACGCCGACAATGTTCTTTTCGGTATCCTTCATAAACGTATTGTTCCATGCCATATATCGTTTTCGGCCATCTTTTGTAATCAGGAAGTTACCTTTTTCAATGTCCGCATTTTCAAAGACACCAAATATGGATTCCCAATCTCTACCAATAACCTCGTCCAGGGTATATCCCGATATGGATCTGGCGGCTGCATTAAAGTATGTAATCCTTCCCTCTCTGTCCAGGGTTACGATAAACGACCTGGTGGTTTCCCATATTCTTTCTAAGAGTTCCCTTTCGTGATGCATCGTGTTTTCCCGGTCTGAAAAATCGGTTACGTCCTTCGCATAGAGTACCAAACGGTCTAATCGACTGTCACCTCCCCTCACAGGTATGGCCTGGGTAGGAGAAATCCTCTCATCCCCTGCCAAAATACATGAGTAGCGATTACGGAAAACTTCGGATTCATTATCGTATCGTACAGCTAGCTGAATCGGACAGGTCCGTTCTCCAACAGGGCAATGATGATGAAGTGCCTTAAGGATTCCATAGCAAGTCTTATTTCTGATCTGTTCTAAGTTGGTTTTCCTCAGTTTACAGAAGGTTTGGTTTGCCCACACAATTTTATAATTTGTGACATCGATAACCAGAATTATATCTGTGCTATGTTTTGAGACATGCTTAGCAACCTGTATATCTTCTGTTTCAAAGGATTCAATTTCGTTTTGTGCTGAAATGGCGTGCGAACTCTTTACCTTGGACATACAGCCCGATCCTCCCCTGGTTTTGTCGATGCATCTTTCATATTCCTCCTTAAAGGATGGTGACTTTATTTAAACAAATTCGACCTGTGCAGTTAGTCGAAACAAATATGATTTGAATGATCTTTGACGAACATTCTTGATTCATTTTGCGAAAGATTCTTAGTGAGCGAAGCCAAAAATTGCAGATTTGTTTGAAGGAGCTTGCGACTGAGTTATCTGCAATTTAGCGTATAGAACTTAGAATCTTCAAAATGAATCAAGCCGTGAGGAAAAGATTGTTCAAATCATAAGGCACCAGCACAATGATTGGGTAACTGCACAGGTGGAAAAAATTGACAATTTCCGATTAGGATATTATTATCACGCACGAATGTAGACCAGCATACAGGCAATAGCGTCTTGTTTACCGGTATACACGAGATTGCATTACCAATATCGGAGCAGCTTTTTTATCTGGACTGATCGGACCTTTTGTTCTTGAGCGTCCTTCTTCTCAATTGCCTGGGCAATCTTTTTCAGAAGCTCTTCCAGCTTTATAGGTTTCATAAGATAATCAAAGGCCCCCAGTTTCATCCCGTCTATACTCGTTTCCACAGAGGCATGCCCGGTAAGCAAGATAACCTCGGTAAGGGGGTATAGCTTTTTGATCTCCTTCAGCACATCTATGCCGTCCATACCTCCGGGCATTTTGATATCCAGGACAACGACATCAAAGGGCTTTACCTTCAGTACTTCCAGAGCTTCCTCTCCGCTTCGAGAGCCTGTTGCGTCAATATCTCGTTTTTTCAAGCGGTTTATAATGGTCTCCAAAAAATCTTCTTCGTCATCAACAATTAAAACATTGAAATAATGCATATGCTCCCCCAGTCTTACTTCCTTTCAGGCACCAGAATCGGCACCTCAATGGTGAAGGTTGAACCTTTTCCGATGCTGCTTTCCAAACGCATCGTACCTTCCATCTTTTCAATGATACTATAGCTGACCCATAGTCCAAGGCCTGTTCCCTTTCCGGTTTCTTTTGTGGTAAAAAAAGGATCGAAAACATTCTTTTGCTTCTCAGGTGGAATCCCTACTCCATTATCCGTAACACTGATACAAATACGGGAAACGATCCGCCAGCTTTTCACTATAATTAAACCGTTTTTACCAATGGCGTCAATGGCATTGGTAAGGAGGTTCAAGAATACTTGCTGGAGTTGGCTCTGATCCCCGGCTATAATCGGCAGGTTGTTACATAGTCTCGTTTGGGTTTCAATATTGTTTATCCGTGCATAATTTTCCAAAAGACTTATAGTCTGGTTGATCGTATCATTTATATTGACATTCTCAAGTTTGGGCTCCATCTTTCTGGCGTATCCAAGCATATTTTGAACCACCTTTTTCGCCCGATCAACATGTTCTTCAATCTTTTTTATAGATGTCTTGAATTCATCTAAATTCCTGCTTTTCTTGAATTGTTCTTCAGCTAAAAGGTCTTCCATCCATCCGGTTTTTTGTATAATAACCGCTAGTGGATTATTGATTTCATGTGCGACCCCTGCTGCCATCTTACCCAGTGCCGCCAGTTTATCTGATTGAACGAGTTGTGCATTGAGTTCTTGCATCCTTGTATCTGTCTGTTGGATTCGGCCGACAGCAAGGCGCGTAGTAAAGATAGTCGTTATGACAATCACGATAAAGCCGATGAAAATGATTATGAATTCCACATTCCGCACAGCAAATAGACTTGCCATTTGCTCGGCAGGATCTTGATTGATAATAAGAAGCCATTTATCATTTTTTAGCCAACTACCAGCATAGAGTAGTTCCCTGCCTTGACTATTTTTAAGTGTTACAGCCGTCACCCTCTTTCCAAACTGACTTGTGTTCAAACTTGATTGAGACAGTATCTTCCCAGTAAAACGCGGATGGGTCTGAAAGATTCCATCTCTATTGATGAGATAAGCATCCCCTGTTCGTCCGATCTGGGCAGATCGGACGATGTCACTCAGGATTTCAGGGTCGATCGTAGCCCTGAGAATCCAGCTCTCTTTGTTCTCATGACGGCGAACAGCAATGATAAAATGGGGCTGTTTCCTGAAGCCCATATACACGTCACTTAAAAAGACACCTTTACTCATGACTTCTGCAAACCATGGTTGATCATAGTAATTCAGTCCCTTAAGATCGTAAGGTCCCACATAGGCTCGGTGATAACCCTTTATATCAATAACACCCAGATCAACAAAAGCACCTGCCCTTAAATTCATTACTCTAAATATGCTGGATAGGTTCTCCTCTCTGATTATTTCGCTGAAAATATGGGTGTCAGCCATGGCGCTCAGAATTGCGGTGCGTTCCTTCAAAAAAAGATCGACCGCTTCTGCCCTGGCCTGGGCGCGATATTTGATCTGTTCTTCAGTGTTGTCTTTTAAGGTCAGGGCAAACTGATAATACATCATTGCGCCTAATATGATAAGGGGAGTAAAAGACACCACCAATGTAATAATTAGCATCTTTCTTTGAAGGTCTTTGTACAGCAGAGTTTTCACGAACGAATCCGAAACTTTAAAGGCGCATTTCATGTATGGAATTAAACACTCAGTATCTAAATATACTACACTTTTTTCTGTTTGACAATTTCTTTTCTTCATACATGCACTTTTTTCCAAATTCCAATAGCAAAAATGTTTGACTATAGGTCGTATTCAGGATATAACTGACGTATTTTAAACAAAATTCTCGCTTTAAACGTGACACACGACAACGGTTCAACTATATTGTTTTATTTGTAAACCGTGTTATTTTTCCGTCCGGATGTGAAGGATCGAGGGCGTATTTGAAGAACAATGAGTAGGGGGACCTTTAATGGATGATTTTAACATCCTGCTGGTCGATGATGAAACAGAGTTTTTAGAAACACTGGTAAAAAGGCTAAAAAAACGAAGGTTGAATATCAGCGGAGTAAAGAGCGGAGAAGAGGCACTTGTAATCGTGGGAGAAAAGGGCGTTGATGTCGTTGTTCTGGATGTAAGGATGCCCGGCATTGACGGCATACAAACATTGAAGGAGATTAAGGAGATAAATCCTTTAATCGAGGTGATTATGCTAACGGGTCACGCTTCCCTTGAGGTTGCCGTTGAAGGAATGGAATTCGGTGCCTTTGACTATCTTATGAAGCCGATAGATATCGATGAACTCTTGTACAAGATTGAAGACGCTTATAAGAAAAAGAAGATACAAGAGGAAAAGATAAAGAGTATTGAGAGGATGAAAGATTCACTTCAGTAGAGATCTATCACAGGTTGATTTTCTGAAATTACAGAAAAGGAAGGAGCGGTATTGAGATGAAGTTCTTTAGGGAGTGGGGCAGGTTTATGATGATGGGCGCTAAAGCACACGCGAAGTGGGAGTTGGATATATCCAATACAATACTCGGCGATAAGAAAAGGATTTTTATTCTCGGTCTTCTAATGCTTCCTGTAATATTCGTGGGACTTGCATTTGCAGAGCAGATTAGTACAGCCCTGCCCGATGTGCTGGGAGGTAAAAAGGCTTACAGCCCGGCCTATTATAGTACAGGTATATTTATCGTATCCATATTGATCGGCCTGGGCGCCGGTCTTATCACTGGCTGTATCGGTGCTGGAGGAGGGTTCATTATTGCACCGGCGCTGATGAGTGCCGGCATTAAGGGCATATTAGCCGTTGGAACGGATCTCTTCCATATCTTTGCCAAAGCCATAATGGGAAGTGTGATCCACAGAAAGCTGGGGAACGTCTCTGTCCCCCTTGCAGCGGTTTTTTTGATTGGGGCAATAATAGGGGCAACAGCAGGCGGCGTTATAAACCGTATACTTTACGAGATCAACCCTGTACTCAGTGATGCTTTTATAACGACCATATATTCCTGTATGCTGGGTTTCCTTGGAATCTACGCGTTGACAGATTTTCTCAAGGCGAGAAAGACCGAAATAGATATCCATGCACCCCATGGAGGGAGTGACCATGATGGAAAAATTGAAGGAGCTGAGATGGGCAATCTTTCAAAGAGGATTCAATCTGTAAAGATTCCTCCTATGGTCAAATTCGATTACGGTCTTACCCCTACAGGGCGGAGCATCTCCTGGGTTTTCCTGGTACTCAGCGGAGCCATAGTGGGGATGGCCGCGGGAATCATGGGAGTTGGAGGCGGATTTTTGACCTTTCCCATATTCGTATATATGCTTGGTGTATCGTCCATGACCACAGTGGGAACCGACATCTTCCAAATCGTTTTCACGGCCGGATATGCCTCAATAAGCCAGTATGCTATCTATGGATTTGTCTTTTATACGCTGGCTATGGGCATGCTTTTAGGCTCCCTGATCGGCATCCAGATAGGAGCAATGGTTACAAAGGTGGTTTCAGGCGTCACAATCCGTGGCTTCTACGCAATGGCCGTTTTAGCCGGTTTTGTCAATCGCATCTTTGCCCTGCCGGGTAAATTGGGTGAATTGGATGTCATTCCAATATCAAAGGGAACCGCTGCCATCCTGGAGACATTCGGAATATGGGCCTTTTTTATCGTAATCGGCGGGTTTTCTGTCTGGGTGATTGGTACGTTTCTTTCGAATATTGAAAATCTTAAGGGAAAGGAGGCGAAATAATGATCACGCATAAGAAAGAATTCTATAAAGGCCTTGGATTGTTAATCGCATTTTTTGTTATTCTTATAATTATATTTACGCCTGTTTTCAAAGGGGAAAACGCTCTTAACTACCTGGATGCTCTGTATAACTCCATATCAAAGGGGTCAGCATATTATATTCCTAAAGTAAAGAAAGAAACGGACAAATTTAAAGGCAACTCAGTAAGCGTTACACTACTTATGACAAACAAGGACGAGGCTAAGCAGGCTGCTCTTCTTTTTACGAAAAGCAATGCAATGGTAGACGTATCCGGCTCTGAGCTAAAAGTTACCGGTGATCTGGGCATGGTACTTGAAAACTGCCTTATCGATGCGGACAGGATGTATAAAAATAACGGCAAGACAGTCTCCGATAAGTACGGCTACGATGAAAAGAGGGTCCTTTTTAACTGGTGGAAATCATTTAAATTAATGGATAAAGATTTAAAGAAACAAAAGAAGTTCAAGGAGGCCCATGTCATTGAATTAGTGAAAAAAAAGGCTGTTGAGACCTCTTATAACTATTACGAAATCGAGCCTCAAAAGATATCTGACAGGCTTGGCCTTGTTATTTTTTCTCTTGTGTTTTATGTGGTCTACACACTGTGGTATGGTTTCGCTATTATGTTTTTATTCGAAGGATGGGGCTTGCAGCTTGAATAGAATCATGATTTAAAACCCCGTATTGTGTGTGAATTAGCGTTATTTGTGATTGATTTTCGGAACAAAGGCTGTAGGCAGTCGGAATTTTATATCTTGCCTGTAGCCTTTTTGATTTTATCGTGTCCGTTTCGAATGATCAGGTCTTTATTAAAGGTAACTATTCAGCCACAGATTCACCCCAGTACGATCATCCTGACCTACGGGGCAGGCACAGATGAACGCAGACAGGTTTAAATGCAGTAACTACTCAGGCACAGAGGGGCAAAGGCA
>JAUXFK010000041.1 GCA_030623035.1 Deltaproteobacteria bacterium
CAGGTTCAAGCCTGCCCTGGCGCTGTTTACCATGCATTCCCATCATTACTATGCTGGCAATATCCCAGGTGCTCTACAATGGGCCAGGGGTTCACAGTTCACGGTTGGGTGCATCCAGGGTGACATAGGGTTCACTCTGGACTTTCGTGTAAAACTGCTTGGCGTATCGCAAGAACCGGATAAACTCCGCATTCGTCTCGGAATCGAACCCTTGTTTTATCAGTTTAACCTTGAACCCCGCAACTTTGAACCTGAGTAGTTACCATTTATGTATTATACTATATGAAATATCGAATAAACTCAAGTTTTTTATAGCTTAAGAAATATAGGATTTTCAGCAAGCTCCCAATATCCCTTGACTAAATACCTGTGCGATTGTATCTTAAATGCCAGGTGATTCATATGATGAGATTAAACGAAAACCAACTCAAGGCAGTCAAACATGTAGACGGCCCACTTCTGATTATTGCCGGGGCAGGTACGGGCAAGACCAGTGTAATTGCCTGTCGTACAGCCAATCTAATCCAAAATGAAGGCATAAATCCAGGGAATATCCTGGCACTGACATTCTCCAATAAAGCGGCCTTAGAGATGAGAAACAGGATTGAACAGCTCCTTGATAAGAGCTATGATGATATATGGATCAGTACCTTCCATTCCTTCTGTGCAGAAGTGTTAAGAGAAAATGCCCTGGAATTCGGCATAAGTCCCTTCTTTAAACTCATTACAGAACCAGAGCAGCTTTCGCTTATGGTAACGAATATCGACAGCTTGAATATTACGTATTATGAAGTTAAAGGAAATCCCCATGGTCTTTTAAAACAGATGCTAAGCCTTATATCCCGCGCAAAAGACGAAATGATAACAGAACAGGATTATACCCAATTTGCAAAAAGGCTGGCCGGATCAGATAAGGGGAAAGACCTTGATACCTTGAAGATTATTGAAGGGGCAAATGTCTACTCCAACTATCAAAGGCTTCTTTTAGAGCATGACTGTGTTGATTTTGGTGACCTGATTCTCTATACAATTTCAGGTTTCAAAGAAAAGCCCCATATCCTGCGTCAATATCAAAAGAGATTTCAGTATATACTTGTAGACGAATTTCAGGATACCAACTTTGCCCAAGGTCAGTTGTTGGATATGCTGGCAGCATCCCATAGAAACCTTTGTGTTGTGGGTGATGATGACCAGAGCATTTACAGGTTCAGGGGGGCCTCAATAAAAAACATATTGGATTTTGAGAGTAGATACCCTGATGCCGGGGTTGTAACCCTCGACGAAAATTACAGATCATCTCAATATATCCTTGATGCCTCCCATGCACTTATCGTTCATAATCAATCGAGACGAGACAAGAGATTAAAGGCCGGTACTTCTAACAAACTATCCCATTGCGATTCCATCCGATATCAATCCTTTGCCACAAATAATGAACAGGCAGAACATATCGCACGGGAGATACGAAACCTTTTAGCCCAGGATGAAACTCTTAAACTATCGGATATGGCAGTCCTGTTAAGAAGTATCAAGACCCAGTCGCAGCCGATAACTGCTGCTCTGGAAAAGGAAGGCATTCCTTACAATCTCATTGGAGGTTCGGGTTTTTTCGAGAGAAAGGAGATAAGGGATATCCTGTCCTGGTTGAAGGCAATAGACAATCCTTTTGACACAGAAAACCTTGTAAGGGCTATAGATGCTTCACCATTTTGCATATCTCCCATCCATGTATGCCGCATATCAAACTGGGGTAAAAGCAACTCGGACTTAACCCTTTTTGATGCATTGATGGAAGTGGAATCGATCCCAAACCTGGAAACGAAAACAATTGAAGGGGTTCAATCGTTTAACTCTCTGATTCAGAATCTGATAGAGCAAAAAGAGACCTTAACTGCCGGAGAGATGGCCAGACAAGCCATAAATAAAATACGTTACAGAGAAAGACTGCTTGAGTCTGATACCGAGGAACTTATGATCGGCCTGACCAATCTCTATAAACTGGAAAACATGGCAGATGATTTTGTTTCCATTGAGGGTTATTCCAACCTGCGGTCTTTTCTGATTTACCTGTCTTACCTCATGCCTTCAGGGGAAAAGTCAATGGAGCTACCTTTGTTCGAAGCAGTCAATATAATGACCATTCACCAGGCCAAAGGTCTCGAGTTCAGGGTTGTATTTATTTCAGATCTTGCGCAGTCGAGGTTCCCGGGTAGCAGACGTCATATACCCATCGATCTTCCCAATGAACTGCTCAAAGAAGAGCTGCCCGATGCTTCATCAAGAGAGATTCATCTGAGTGAAGAGAGGCGACTTTTTTATGTTGGGATGACCAGGGCCAAAGAGAGGCTTTATCTGTTCCATGCAAAGAGGTACAAAGATGAACAGAGGGAAAACAAGCCCTCACAGTTCATTAAAGAGGCCATAGGAGAACCACCCAAAACAGGGGGTTGTCATAATAAGGCCGACATATCATTAGAGCGGGATATACTTTCCGGGTTTAATCTTGTGAAAGCAAGTCTGGATATTGCCAGAGAGGTTAAGTTCAAAAAAGCCTCCAAGATCGACTTCGAAGCTATCCTAAAGCATGGCATGCGCTCACAGATTGCCTTTGTGAAAAGCCAGTTGCTAAGCGAAAAGGAGACAGAACAATTTGAAGGCAAGTTGAGTATGATAAACAAGTCAATAAAAGGTATGTTCGCCTATGATATATCTGATGCGCTTTTGGATCCATGTATGGATATAGAGTTGAAGGATACCTTTTCAGGTAAAATCAATAAGAAAAAAAGGGGCGTCTTAAAAGACAAAGCTTCTTACCTGGAGTTTCTGCCTGTAACAGACGGTGGTGGATTGGACATTACCTTTTCAGCCCTGAATACATACATGAAATGTCCGGCTAAATTCAAGTATTCATTCATCTTTAAGATTCCTTCAAAACCTACTGTAAATATAAGGGTTGGTAGTTTATTGCATAATGTATTAGAATACTTTCATAAGAACTATACAAAAGAAGGGGCCTGCCTTAGAGATCTCTTGAAGGTGTTTGAAGATGGATGGAATATGTCAAGGCTGCCCGATTTGATTCAGTGGAGACAATTCAAGGAAAGGGCAATAACAGGTTTAACCACCTATTTTGAAAACTTTAGATCGGACAACAATAAACCTCAGTATTTTGAAAGATCATTCACCCTGAAGGTTGGGGATCATAAGATTAGAGGCCGGGTGGACAGGATAGATATGACTCCATGCTGTGGTTACGAGTTGATAGACTATAAGACCGGCAGAACATGGACACAAAGAGAGGTAGAAAGAGACCTGCAGCTTACTGTATATACTCTGGGGGCAACGGAGTCCTGGGGTATTAAACCCAAAAGGGCAAGTTACTACTTTATACTTGGCAATAAAAGGCTATCTATCGACCATCAGGATGAGCAGCTTGAAGAGGCAAGGGAAAAGATAATGGAGCTGGCTGAAGGAATACTGGCTGAAAATTTCGATGCGAAACCTGAGTATCAAAATTGTAAGTACTGCGATTTTGTAAACCTTTGCAATGCGTTAGAAAGTAAATAGAATAAAATGGCTATTGAGTTAACTCAGAAAAGGCGGTCACATTATAACCCGTGCAAAACTCGCGATTTAGTGAGCATAAAGAAAGAACAGTATTGATCATTTGAATTAGGCAATCACAAGTGTATCAGTTAAGACTCACAACCAAGAAACAATCTCCTGTTCTTTCTTAACGCTCACTACACTGCTCAAACAGTTGCACGCGTTATAATGTGACCGCCTTTTCTGTGAATGATTTTTCGCTGAGGGAAGTCAAAAACCATTTAGAATAAATATATATGAATCAAGAAACAAAGCCCAGATATAAGATGAGTATCCTGCTCTTTATTGCAACTGTGGTGACGACAATGATTGCCGGGGCATTACAACAGGGGGTAGACCCTATAGATGCTCCCCTCAAAATCATAAAAGGCATCCCCTTTGCCCTGGCATTGATGACAATTCTATTGTCCCATGAACTGGGTCATTACATAACTTCCAAAAGACACCACATCAATGTTACCCTCCCCTATTTTATTCCAGCCCCATCGTTAATCGGCACCTTTGGGGCCTTTATAAAGATGAAATCCCCTCTACTCAACAAAAGGGCATTATTGGACATAGGGGCATCCGGTCCTCTGGTTGGAACGATTGTCTCTATACCCTTTGTCGTGATCGGATTGTTTCTCTCTGAAATAAGGATGGCGACTGAAACCGGTGGGGCAGAATTGGGGTCATCCATACTCTTCTCTGTTCTGGCCAGACTCACACTTGGTAATATTCCGGAGGGTTATGATATCTTGATTCACCCTGTAGCGTTTGCCGGATGGATAGGGTTATTGGTCACCTCATTTAACCTAATGCCTGTAGGACAGCTTGACGGGGGGCATGTAGCCTATGCAATCCTTGGAGAAAAACACCGCAGGGTTTCCCTGATCGTAATATTATTTCTTTTTTTCCTGGGATCCTTTGGTTGGAAGGGATGGCTTTTCTGGGGATTTCTTCTTACGATAATGGGGTTAAGTCATCCCCGTCCGCTGGATCAATGGACACCGCTTGATAGAAAGAGAAAGGTAGTTGCGTTTATAACCCTGATTGTCTTTGTATTAACCTTTACTCCGGTTCCTTTTAGGTTTGTATAAAGGCTAAACATTCATGCAGAAATGCCGATACTATTTGTGAAATGAAAGGATCAAAAGTATATTACAGGATATTGACCCTGGCAATCATTGCTTTTTGGCTGACAATGGTAGGGTTGCTTGTTAAAAGGGCCTATTTCAAATCGGAAGGATTATCCTCAGGCCCGATTCTTACCGATATGGACAAGACTGCCCCAACCCTGGGGGAAGAATGGATGGGGATATATATGGGCAAGGATAAGATTGGATATAGCGTAACGAATATCCAAAAAGAGGGCAACATCTTTTTGGTATCAGAGAAAGCCCTAATAAAACTCAATGTGATGGGTACTCCTCAAAATATAAATATACACACAAACTCTGCCCTGGATGAGGATTTCTCACTTAAATCATTCGATTTTAGCCTGCGATCAGGAATGGTTGAATTTCAGGCCAATGGAGAGGTTACCGCAGACAAGATAGATATAAATATCAATACCGGAGGACGTGAGATTAAAAAAAAGATTCCAATAAGTACAACTCCTTATCTGCCAGGCAGCTTAAGATTCATGTTAATACAGCAGGAATTGAGCGTAGGCAAGGAGTTCAAAGTTCCCTTCTTTGACCCCTCAACAATGAGTAATGACGAAATAACGATTCAGGTAGAAGCCAAAGAGAGGATAGTAATTAACGGTAGCGAGTCCTTATCCTACCGTTTGAAAGAGTCTTTCAAAGGTGTGGTGCTTAGAGCCTGGGTAGATGAACAAGGCACGTTATTGAAAGAAGAGGGTCCTTTAGGTATTGTTCTTGTAAGAGAGACCAAAGAAGACGCTTTGGCAAAGAACTACTCTACAGGCTTGGGCATTGATATCATTTCGTCAACTTCTGTTCCTGTAACAGGCCATATTGATAACCCCCAATCTATTCAGTACCTAAAGATAAGATTCGAAGGGGTATCTTTAAGTGATTTTAACATGGACGATGAAAGACAGGTATTAAAAGGAGATATCATAGAGATCACCAAAGAAGAGATTGACTCGGAAAACACATATCTTATCCCTCTAAAGGAAAAGGGTTTTAAAGATTATTTAGTACCTTCAGCATTGGTTCAAAGCAATGATCCGGAGATAATAGAAGAGGCAAACAGGATTGTTAAAGATGAGAAAAACGCAGTTAACGCAGCAAAAATAATAATGGAGTGGGTTTATCATAACATAGATAAGAGGCCCACCATAAGCATCCCAAGTGCCCTGGAGGTTTTGGATTTAAAATCCGGAGATTGTAATGAGCATACAGTGCTCTTTGCTGCATTGACAAAAGCAGTGGGAATTCCAACCAAGATTATCACCGGCATTGTCTTCTCTGAAGAAAGGTTCTATTATCACTCATGGGCAAAAGTTTTTGTTGGGCGCTGGATATCTATTGATCCAACCATGAAACAGTTTCCTACGGATGCCACGCATGTCGAATTTGTAGAGGGAGGGCTGGATCGACAGATTGAAATGCTGAAAGTAATAGGACATCTAAAAGCTGAAATACTGGGGTATAAATGATTCGTAACAGTTTAGTTTTTTGAAATTTTGGTTGCTTCAACGGTGGTCAAATTTTAACCTGTGCAACTGTTTGAGCGTCTTAGTGAGCGTTAAGAAAGAACAGGGGGTAAACCTTGTTGTTCTAGGATATTAATCGTTCCAAAGCTTATCGGCTGAATTTAATAGCTGGATGCTGTTCTTTCTTTATGCTCGCTTAGATGCGAGTTCTGCACGGGTTAAAATTTGATTGCCGTTGAAGCGTTGCCAGTGATTTCTGTTTCATAGGGCTAAAATGTCGGGTTTTACAGGGTATTGATATACTTTCAAAGTGTTGAACTTATTGGGGATTTACTTACAAGAAGGTTGCTCTCCATGGTCTTTGTTACCTTCTTTTCCATCCTGGTCTTCAGCAATATAATAACCTCTCTGTCAACCTTTTACCTTTCAAACGATCTCAATCTCATCCACTCAGCTCCGGTTCCCCTTGGTAAAATATACCTCGCACGGTTTGTTGAGACCATTATTGATAGTTCCTGGATAATCCTCTTCTTTGGGTTACCGGTATTTATCGCGTATGGGGTTGTATACAGTGTATCATTCATATATTATCCGTGGTTACTTGTGGTAATGATTCCATTTTTGATAATTCCGGCAGGATTGGGCATAATCCTGACAATGGTACTGGTAAACTTCTTTCCCGCAAAAAGGACAAAGGATCTACTCGTATTTCTTTCTATCGTTGTTGTCGCAATTCTCTATTTTCTATTTCGATTTCTCCAACCGGAAAGACTGGTTGACCCTGACGCATTTTCTGCTACAGCAGTATATTTAAACGCGCTAACAGAACCATCCTCTCCCTTTCTCCCCAGTTATTGGATCACCCAGGCCATCCTTCCCTTTCTACTAAACGATTCAGGCAGTCCGATATTCTTCTTACTCCTTCTTCTAAGTACGGGGCTGGCTTTGATCGTAATTGGGAAGCATATCTGCGCCTATCTTTATTATGATGGATGGTCGAAATCACAAGAAGCCAAGAAATCCACAATATCAAAGACAAATCTCTTCAATAGATTCATACACTTTTTGACAAAACACCTCTCTTGTCAAACCAGAGCTTTGGTAATAAAGGATACAAAGATATTCTTCAGAGATACAACGCAATGGTCTCAGTTGTTATTGTTGTTTGCCCTGGTGATGGTGTATCTTTACAATTTCACTGTGTTGCCCCTCGATAAGTCCCCTATCCCCACATTCTACTTGCAAAATCTGATCTCTTTTTTAAATATGGGGCTCGCCGGATTTGTCCTTTCTGCTATCGCAGTGAGGTTTGCATTCCCGGCGGTGAGTTTAGAAGGTCCGTCATTTTGGATTATCGGGAGTTCGCCTATCACCCTGAAGAGCTTTTTATGGAGTAAATTCTTTACCAGCCTTGTTCCTTTGCTGATATTGGCAGAGGTTCTTATAATCCTGTCGAATTATCTCTTAAACGTAACCAACTTTATGATGCTTCTATCATCCATTACTGTATTCTTCATGACATTTGGTATAATCAGCATGGCTATTGGAATCGGGGCATGCTATCCAAGGTTTAATGTAGAAAATACGGCAAAGATTGCAACCGGTTTTGGTGGGATGGTCTATATGATCTGCAGTATGTCATTTATCGGGTTAATAATCGTTCTGGAGGCATGGCCTGTTTATATAATTTTTATGTCCCATATAAGAAATTATTCGCTTTTACCCTGGCAATGGACAAGTATATGTTTATCATCCATAGCAGTGGTAGCTTTGAATATTTTCGCTATTGTCTTGCCGATGAAGATAGGGCTGAAAAAGCTATCTGAGATAGAAAAGTAGTTGACATAAATAGGGGGAAACTCTGTTTTTGATGTATATATAAATACTCACTGTGTGCCCCAGATGTAAAGGTGAAATAAGGGTCTTTGGCAAGGGTAAGGTGACAAGAGGCGAAAAATGATGCTTGACTAAGGTGTATAATTCTGTTATAAAATGATGTATAAAAATGGTGCGTAAAGGAGGTGCAGAAATATGACTTTAGCAGTGCAAAGAAAACATGTCAGGATCAACATCCAGATCTCGGAGGAAACAAGGGATAAACTGGCTGAAGTGGCGTCTCTGCAAGGGAAAAAGATCTCAGCGCTGGTTCGGGAGTCAATCGAGGAAAAGATCAGACGGATCGAAAGAGAATTATTTGAGGAGAATATGAAGACGGCATATAAGGGGCTGAGCGAGGAGAATGCCCGCATATCCGAAGATTTCAAATATGCTGACTCGGAAAACCTGGCCTGAAAGGAGCACAAAACATGACACCGATGGAAGTGAAACGCGGTGAAATCTACTATGCCAACCTGGATCCGGTTATAGGAAACGAAACAGGCAAAACCCGCCCCGTGCTCATCATTCAAAATGACATAGGTAACACCTATTCCCCGACCACAATCGTGGCAATTATTACCGAATATTCGGCCAAGAAGGCGTCGTATCCAATCTGTGTCGCGGTTCCCAAATCCGAAAGCCTGCGAAAAGATTCCATCGTGAATTTGTCCCAGATCAGAACCATTGATAAAAACCGCCTGTCAGCCTCGAGGCTTGCCATTCTTTCCCCTGGCTTGATGGAAAGAGTCGATGATGCATTGAGGCACAGCTTGACCCTCTGAAAAATAGAAGCGAGGTAAAACAGATGAAAGAGGAAAAGGTTTCCTTTAATAGTGGAGACATCAGCTTAGAAGGTATACTTACATCTCCAGAGACCCAAACTCCAGTACCTGCTGTAGTGGTATGTCATCCTCATCCTCAATACGGCGGAAATATGCATAATAATGTTGTTGCAGGTATTACCCACACTCTATTGAAAGATGGATTTATAACTCTCAGGTTTAATCTTCGCGGTGTTGGCGCTAGTGAGGGCTCTTATGGAGACGGCATAGAGGAAGCCAGGGATGTAAAGGGGGCGGTTGACTTCATTGATGGTATAAACAGGGTTAAGAGGAATTGTATCTTTCTGGTCGGCTACTCATTTGGGGCTATGGTAGGGCTTCCTGTTGCTTTTCGTGATGATAGGGTTAAAGGTTGGATAGGCATATCCCCCCCTGTTGCCATGCACGATTTCAGTTATCTTAAAGGCTGCTTTAAACCTAAATTAATCATCTTTGGTGACTCTGATTTTGTGTGTCCGAAGGAAGATATTGAAAGGCTGTTTGAGTCACTTCAAGAACCAAAATCAATGCGTGTTATCCCCGGTACAGACCATTTCCTAATAGGGAAGGAAGAAACCATTTCAAAGCAAGTCACTGAGTTTATTCGTAAAGTTGGGGAGTAAATGAAATGGAGCTTTTTCAATTACTTGATGAATTCTTAAACTACCTGGTCGTGGAGAGAGGATTGTCGAAAAACACCCTTGAATCATACAGCAGGGATTTAAATAAATATATCAATTATCTAGAGAAAAAAGGCATATCAGACATAAAAGAAACCTCCAGCCTTGATATAATGTCTTTCATCTCTACCCTTAAAGAAAGCGGTTTGGCAACAAAGACAACTGCCAGAAACCTTGTGGCAATCAAGATGTTTTACAGATTCCTGTTTAATGAGAGGTATATAAAAGAGAACCCTGCAATAAAGATCGACTCGCCGAAAACATGGTTTAATCTGCCAAATACATTAACGGTTGATGAAGTGGAAAGGCTGCTGAATAAACCCGATATGAACACCGCTCTGGGTATGCGAGATTCCGCCATGCTGGAGCTTCTCTATGCTACAGGGATGAGGGTTTCCGAACTCACCTCCTCATCTTTAAATGATATTAACCTGGAGGCCGGCTATATTATTGTTTTGGGAAAGGGTTCTAAGGAAAGGATCATCCCGATAGGTGTTCAGGCTGTGAAAAAGATAAATGAATATCTAACCGATTCAAGAAAAAGACTACTCAAAAATTCCAGCAGCTCTTTTATTTTTCTAAACCGTTCAGGAAAACCAATATCCCGCCAGGGTTTTTGGAAGGTTATCAAAAAGTATGCGATTCAGGCTCAGATAAATAAGAATATAACACCTCACACCCTAAGGCATTCCTTTGCCACTCATCTTTTGGAAAGAGGAGCAGACCTCCGTTCTGTTCAGACCATGTTAGGCCATGTGGATATCTCTACCACGCAGATATACACCCATGTTACAAGAGAAAGGTTGAAAAAGCTCCACAGCCAGTTACATCCCAGGGCTTAGAATACAACAGATTAGCGTTTCAGAGATAAGTATGGAAGTAATCACAACACACATAAATGCCGATTTTGACGCTCTCGCTTCAATGCTGGCTGCAAAGAAGCTGTATCCCAAGGCTGTCCTCGCCTTTTCCGGCTCTCAGGAAAAAGGCTTAAGAGACTTCTTTATTCAGTCAACCATGTATCTCTTAGAGATAGAGAGACTAAAGAATATAGACTTAGAAAGTGTCCACCGGCTTATCCTTGTAGATACAAGGCAAACCAGCAGGATAGGTAAATTCGCCGACATAATACATAAACCGAATTTAGACATCCATATTTACGACCATCACTCACCTTCACCAGATGATATCTCAGGTTCCCTGGAAGTAATAAAAGAGGTGGGGTCTGCTACTACCATTTTAACTCAAATATTAAGAGATCGAAACATAGAAATTACACCTGATGAGGCTACAGTCATGGCCATGGGAATCTATGAAGATACCGGCTCCTTAACCTTCGTTTCCACAACAGTAGATGATTACATGGCTGCCGGCTACTTACTTTCTAAAGGAGCCAATCTGAATACGGTTTCAGATATAATAACCAAAGAATTTACAGTGGAAGATATATCGCTACTAAACGATCTGATTGAATCCGGTATCACGCACAATATAAATGGGGTGGATATTGTCATCGCCAAGACCTCCACTGATAAATACATTGGAGATTTTGCAGTATTGGTCCATAAACTGAGAGACATAAAGAATATAGATGTACTCTTTGTATTGGCCAGGATGGAAGACCGTGTCTATCTTGTATGCAGAAGCAGGATAGATAATGTAAATGTGGGTGAGATTGCCATGGAGTTTGGAGGCGGTGGACATCCTACCGCTGCATCTGCTACCATTAAGGACCTGACTATGATTCAGCTGGAGGAGAAGCTGCTCGATATCCTCCGTAACAAGGTGGGCTCTCAAAGTTATGCAAAGGACCTTATGGCCTTCCCTGTAAAGGTTATAGAATCAACTGAATCATTACAAAAAGCAGGGGAATTGCTGACAAGATACAATATCAATGTATTGCCCGTCGTAAGAGATAATCAACTTTTAGGCCTTATCTCCAGACAGATCATAGAAAAGGCAGTGTTCCATGGGCTAAAGAACCTGCCTGTAGTCGAATATATGTCCTCAGACTTCTTTACAGTCAGTCCGGACACCCCATTAATAAAAATCCAGTATATTATGATAAGCAATAACCAGAGTTTTCTCCCAGTAGTAGATAAGGGAAAGATTGTAGGAACAATCACCAGGGCAGAGATCTTAAGGGCGATGCAGGATGACCTGCTAAGCAAGTTCTCTTATTCAGAGACATCCGACAACCATACCCCTTCTTATGTGAGGAAAAAATCCGTTTTGAAACTCATAGAGGAACAAACCGAAAAAAGCATCCTCGATATACTGAAAGCCCTGGGAGAAAAAGCAGAGGAACTGCATTACAACGCTTTTCTTGTAGGAGGGATTGTAAGGGATATTATCCTCAGGCGCAAGAATCTTGATATTGACGTTGTTGTTGAAGGGGATGGAATTGATTTGGCAAAGCGCTTCTCAAAGGACTTTTCCTGCAAGGTAAGATACCATAAGAAATTCGGTACTGCCATTTTAATCTTTCCGGATGGTGTTAAGATAGATATTGCAACGGCAAGGCTTGAATACTATGACTCACCTGCGGCACTGCCGAATGTGGAATTAAGCTCTATAAAACTCGATCTTTACCGCAGGGATTTTACAATGAATACTTTGGCCATAAGATTGAACCCCTCTGGATTTGGCGAACTCATCGATTTCTATGGTGCCCAAAAAGATATAAAAGAAAAGATAATCAGGGTTATTCATAACCTGAGTTTCGTTGAAGACCCAACAAGGATATTCAGGGCAATTCGTTTTGAACAGAGGTTCGGCTTTAAGATCGGGAAACACACCTTAAAGCTAATAAAGAATGCTGTTAAGATGAATTTTCTCGTTCATCTCGATGGATATAGACTCTTCTCTGAATTGGTACTTCTGTTTCAAGAAGAAAAACCAGTGGAAATCGTAAAGAGACTGGCCGATTTAAATATTCTGAAGTTTATCCATCCGAGCATAAAATTTAATGACAGTATGAAAAGTACCCTGGAAAACATCAAAGAGATTATCGCATGGTTTGATCTTCTGTTCCTGGAGGAAGAGTACGAAAAGTGGATAATCTACTTCTTTGGCCTGGTAGATTCTTTAAATAATCAAGAGATTCCTGAGGTCTGTTTAAGATTATCTATAACTGAACGAGACAGGAAGAGGGTTATCCAGGGAATTAAGGATACAGAGGATATCTTACGGCAGTTCAACAATAGAAAGAAGATGAAAAAGAGCAATATCTATTATATACTTAAACCTATTCCTATAGAGACTCTATTGTATGCGATGGCTAAAACGAATAAAAACCATATAAAGAGGGCGGTATCATCGTATTTTATCCAATTTAAAGAAACCCATTCCATATTAAACGGTGAAGATCTGAAAAGCCTGGGAATAACACCTGGAAAGATATTCAAGAGGATACTGGACGATCTGCTTAGTGCCAAACTGGATGGAATGGTTGAGACCAAGCAAGACGAGATCAACTTTGTAAAGAAAAAATATATAGACAATAGGATCTCTTAATACTACAGCGACATTTTGGATAATCCCGTTAAGAGCTTGTTTGAAAGACCTTTTTCCTCACTTCGAATGAGCTTTTTTGATCGTTCTAAGTTCGCTGCGCAAAATCTTAAGAACTCGGGCTATCGCCCTCAAACAACTTAAGATTTTTGTGCTCCGCTTCATTAAGAACGATTGACAAAAAAGCTCAATATATGTTCGTCAAGAGGTCTTTCAAACAGCTTGTAAAAACTGTCGCTGTAGTATTAATTGATTTTTCGATAATAATTACATCAAATTGACAACAGGCTTCCTTTCTGGTATATGAGTTCTAAGAAAAATGATAACAGTTTAGTTTTTTGAAAAGGGTCGCAAGAAGCGGCAATCAAATTTTAGTCTGTGTATAGTTCAGACTAACAGACTACAGACTAGCAGACAGAAGCGGCAATCTAATACTAACCCGTGTAAAATCGCATCTTTCCCTGTATTCTTTCTTAACGCTCAGTTAGACTCTCAGACAATATGCGCATTAAAATTTGACCGCCGTTGAAGCTTGACGAGTGCTTTCTGTTTCATAAGGCTATAATAATACGATGTTTTAAAAACATAATAGAGCATATTCAATATGCATGGGAATATAAAATTGGAAGGAAAAGGTCTTTTTTATGTCTAAAAAGAGGATATTGAGTGGCATGCGTCCCTCCGGCAGATTACACCTCGGCAATTTTTTCGGAGCGCTAGACAATTGGGTAAGACTTCAGGATAATTATGAATGCTTTTTCTTTGCTGCAGACTGGCATGCTTTGACCAGCGAATATGAAAACACGGAGTCATTAAAAGAGAATACCAGGGATATGTTTCTGGATTGGCTGAGTGCAGGGGTAAATCCCCAAAAGAGCACCGTCTTTATACAATCGAAGATACCGGAACACGCTGAGCTCCATTTATTACTTTCAATGATCACCCCTTTATCCTGGCTGGAGCGGAACCCAACATATAAAGAACAGCAACTCGAAATTACAAATAAAGATATCTCTACCTATGGGTTTTTAGGGTATCCAGTATTACAGGCAGCAGATATCATTATGTATAAAGCCCATAAAGTACCGGTAGGAGTAGACCAGGTACCTCATCTCGAATTAACCAGAGAGGTTACCCGTAGATTCAACTTCCTTTATAAGGAGATATTTCCCCTTCCAGAGCCTATATTGACAGAAGTGCCCAAGCTGCTGGGAATTGATGGGAGGAAGATGAGCAAGGCTTATAATAATGCGATTTACCTTTCGGATCCGCCAGAGTTGATCCGCCAGAAGATAGATCAGATGTTTACAGACCCCCAAAGGGCCAGAAGGAGTGATCCAGGGGATCCGGAAGTATGCAATGTATTCTCTTTCCATAGGATATTCAGCCCAACCGAGGAGGTAGACGATATCGGAAGTACGTGCCGGTCTGCTGATATTGGGTGTGTTGATTGCAAGAAGCGATTGATATCGAAGGTCATTACTTTTCTTGGCCCCCTACAGAGTAAGAGAGACTATTTCTCTAGCCATTTTGAAGAGGTAGAAGATATCATAGAGACAGGTAAGAAAAAGGCTCAAAACATAGCAAGAGAGACTATGGATGAAGTGAGAGAGGCAATCAAGATTTAGCCTCTATTTATGGAGATGGACTATGCCTTACAATATTAAGCTTGAGGTATTCGAAGGCCCTTTAGATCTCCTGCTTCATCTGATTAAAAAAAATGAACTGGACATATATGATATTCCCATTGCAAAGATTACCCAA
>JAUXFK010000262.1 GCA_030623035.1 Deltaproteobacteria bacterium
AAGCCTATGGAAATCGTAGCAGGGGAGCGGGCCTGCTACACGCTCCTGACTTTTATCTGCTTAAAGATGGAGCTACATTGACGATCAAACCCCATAGGAAAAGTGCGTAACAACCTGCCATTCTTTAAAAAATTGGCCTTTAATAATTTTACACAATTAACTTGACACTACCGGCTCAAATACCCATGTCATCACCCAAAGTTTCGATCATCTTAGTAAACTGGAATAATTTTAAAGACAGTGTAGAATGCCTGGAATCTCTTAAACAGGTAACCTACCCAAATTGTGAAGTAATAATGGTTGATAACTGCTCTGACGGCGATGATGCAAAGTTGCTTAAGGAGAGATTTGGGGAATCGATAATCTTGATTGAGAATGAGAAGAACTATGGATTTGCACAAGGGTGCAACATAGGGATGAAGGATGCCCTGGATAGAGGGGCAGACTATATCGTCTTGTTGAACAATGATACAGTGGTTACTCCTGATTTTCTAGAGGAACCGGTCAGGATTGCCCAGAGTGATGAAAGGGTTGGCATTGCAGGTGGCAAGATTTATTGTTATGAGTATCCCGAACATATATGGTTTGCAGGCGGTTGCATAAATTACTGGACCGGAGTTACCCCTATAATAGGTTCCTGTCAGATCGATAGTGGCCAGTTCGAAGATGTTGCCGAAGTTGATTGGATTTGCGGATGCTTTATGCTTATAACACGCGACCTATTGCAAACAGTTGGGATGTTTGACAAACGATTTTTCTTTGGATGGGAAGATGTCGATCTATGTGTTCGGGCTACAAAGAAAAACTTCAAAGTGCTCTATGTTCCAGGATCAATAATCTGGCATAAGGGGCTTGCGCCTGACAAAAAGGACAGGCTTATGGGACCACCAGTCTACCATGCTGCAAAAGGGCGTTTTATCTTCATAGAAAAACATTTTACAAGGCTTCAGATTGTGAGTTCTACATTATATTTTATTGTTACTTTCCCGAAATCTGCGTTGGTTTATACGCGTTTATTCGGCAAACGAAAAATTCCTATCTATATTCTGTGGGGTGCATTCGGCTATTTGTGGAAAAAAACAACGAATATGCTAAAAATCAGAAATACCAAAAGCAAAAAGGAGTAATATTTTGATATCAAAAGATAAGAATTTTACCAGGGAATATATAAAGGTCTGGGATCAAGGAGCCATAAAAGATGCTTCTTTCATTACTATGGGTATGGAGGCACTTTTACAGGATTTTTATGGAGACCTTTTCAATGCCCCGCCTCCCTTTCCGGTAAAACAGGGAGAGAAAGTCCTCGATTTGGGCTGCGGCTGGGGACGAGTACTCAAGCCGGTCTTAGACAGAGATGTATTTGGGGTTGGAATGGATATATCTGAAAACATGCTGGAACTCTCAAAGAAACACCTGAACAGTAATGGGTATACGCCGATTCTGCTAAGGGGAGACGGCACAATGCTACCGATTAAAGATAACATTTTCGATACAGTGTATTCTTTGTTAGTATTACAGCATCTATCGAAAGAAAATGGGAAAGATGTTCTCAAGGAAATCCGGAGAGTCCTAAAACCAAATGGGGTTGCATATATCCGAGTCCCCGGGAGGTTCGCTCCGGAGAATCTCCTCTTTAGCTTTCTACAATTTATAAGCATTCATATATTCAGACTCAATGACCCTATAAGAATGAGATTCTATAAAATCGGAGAAATAAATAAGATATGCGAAATGTTGTTTAAGGAATTTGAAGTAACTGCCCATGAATTCAGACCGCCATGGAACTTCCACACCAAGTGGACCTGGCATTACATCATCATACCCAGGATGTTTCACAAACCCCTCAAGAAAATATCCGACAAATTGGAACATATTGCAAATACAAAACTCGGTTTCTTAAAACACTTTGGGGTCGTTCTTATGATAAGGGTTAATAATTAAAGAAAAATGGGTCATAAAAGTCTTTTAACCAGATTCCTGTATTGATCAATTACTCTTTTATACACAGGTCCAGGGCTTCCATCCCCTACCCTCTGACCATTTATCGCAATAACCGGCAAGACCTCCATTATTGAATTCGTTAGGAATACCTCGCCTGAGGTGAAAAAGGTTTCCTTTGTTATTCCCTTTTCAGTTATCTCGAATCCCAATTGAGGAGCCATATCCAATACGGCCTTCCTTGTTATACCAGGCAATATATGGCTTGACACAGGTGGTGTGAAGACCTTCTTCGATTTTACAATAAAAATACTGCTCGTAGCTCCCTCTGCAATCTCCCCCTCAGAATTCAAGAGGATTGCCTCAAATGCCCCCTTTGCTCTCGCCTCTTCCTTTGCCAGGATATTATTAAAATAGCTCAATGATTTGTGGACAGACAAGGGGGAAAAAGAGTTCTGTCTGTTTTCAGCGATTATTACGCTGACACCGTGGACATAGTATTCCAATGGATACAGGGAGAGCGCTTTTGCCATGATTACGACAGTCGGATCAAAATCATCATTAAAGGTCAAAGTTCCTGAATGGTTTCCTCTGGAAACAGTAATTCTTATGTATGCATCGGACAGGCTGTTTATCTCCATCAGCCTATCTATGGCCGTCTTCAATGACTCTTTATCTTTCTTAAGTGGGATCCCTAATTCACTTATAGAATCGTATAACCTACTTAGATGATCGTTCAGCATAAATACATGACCTGAGTACGCCCTCATGGTCTCAAATAAACCATCACCATATAAGAATCCTCTGTCGAGAACCGATATTTTTGCATGTTCTTCCGGGACAAAATCTCCGTTTAGATATATATATGCTCCCATGATATTCACCCCCATTACCTAGTGCCCATCCATAAATGGCCCTTTTGCCCAATCTCTGTGTCAGGCTCAGATGTAAGGGCACAGCGCACTGTGCCCCTACA
>JAUXFK010000260.1 GCA_030623035.1 Deltaproteobacteria bacterium
CCGCAGACATCAATAATGCCCTGTGCGGTAATGTTTCAATATTCTTCTTTAGTATGTCTGATCGCATATCTAATTCGCCCCCATTTAGATTTCTCCATTCACAAGTTAGAATGGAGGAGTGATGTTATTAAATATTTGCATTTATTCCTTTAAATATTTTCTACCAATGATGATCATTAGACATTCACTCTCTTCCTTATCCGGCATCTTATCATAAGCTGCTTCTTTGTAAGGGGTGGTATTATTTCAAAATTTCCTGTCGATACAGACCTTTTTATCCTTCATCTGACTTTTCGGTTACGGGCTTTAATGAAAAAAGGCCCCCGGTATATAGGTTGTCACAAAAGGCACAAAAGAAACTATCATCAGGTCGATAATCATAACTAAGACAAAGGGCAAGACAGCCCGGCTCACTCTTTCCATGCTAATTTTCGCAATAGAACAGGAGACTATAAGACATATGCCCATGGGTGGGGTTAACATGCCTATGGCCAAGTTTAAGACTACCAGGACACCAAATTGAACGGGATCTATTCCTATATGGGGGATCATGGGGACGAGCAGAGGGACAAAGATAATCAATGCACTGGCCGTCTCAATAAATGTCCCTACGATCAAGAGTAAAAGGTTGATAATCAGTAAAAGTAAAATAGGGGTAGAGGTAATAGCTATAAAACTTTCGGTTATGGCCTGGGGAATCTGTTCAAAGGCAAGGACCCATCCAAACACGGAGGCATTGGCAATGATGAACATAACGAGTGAACTGGTAACTGCCGCCCTGATAAAGATCTCAGGCAAAGCATTAATCTTTAATTCCCTGTATATAAAAAACCCTACAATCAGGGCATAATCTGTGGCTACTACGGCACTCTCCGTAGCTGTAAAGATGCCGCTCATGATACCACCGACAATAATGATCGGCATCCCGAGGGCCCACAGGGCCTCCTTAAATGTCTTTAATATAATGGATGCGGAAAAACCTGCCTCTGGCAAATAACCCCGCCTTTTAGAAATTATATAGGCCACCCCCATTATAGACAATCCTACCAGTAGCCCAGCCCCGATACCTCCAAGAAAAAGTGCACCTATGGAGGTGGAGGACATCACGCCATATATCACCATGGGAATGGATGGGGGGATAATAACCCCAATGGAACCGGCAGAGGCCTGAACGGCAGAGGCAAATCCAGCATCATAATCTCTTTTTTTCATTTCAGGTATCATCAATGTTCCAACTGCCGCAGTATCAGCCGCAGCAGCCCCTGATATTCCAGCAAAAAACATGGATGCTATCACGGTCACATGGGCAAGACCGCCATGGATGAATCCCACCAGGGCATTTGCAAAATTGACCAGACGGCGACTTATACCACCTGACTCCATTAATACCCCTGCGAGCATAAAAAATGGGACGGCCAGAAAAGGAAATGAGTCATTGGATGTAAACATCTGCTGCACAGCAACAGTGAGAGAAACGTTATAAAAGAAGTACATTGCTATGGCCGCCGAAGTGCCCATGGCAAAGGCGATTGGCATGCGTACGATGAAGAAAAGGAAAAGTAGAGCAAAAAAGGTGTATGTCACTGTTCAGCCTTTCGTTTGTCAGTACTGTTTAACAGGCGAACAAATATCTGAAAAATAATAATACCAGCCGAAACAGGCATTATAAGGTAAGGCGTACTCATATGGATAAAGAGGGTAGGGGCAACCCGGACATGGACAATAGGCAGAATCTTCACACCACTTAACAGGATGGAACCCATGAATATTATTATCATGAAATCCACGATACGGCTAAGCCACAATTGCACACGGGGGGGAAGCATATCAAAGATAACATTAATCCCTATATGGACTCCTCGATAGGTTGCAAGGGCTGCCCCTAAAAACGATACCCATACTAAAAGAAAACGCCCTAATTCATCTGACCAGCTTAGAGCGCTGTTCAGAACATACCTCCAAAATACCCCGGCAGAGGTTGTAACGACCATACTGACTAAAAGAACTATCACTGTATAAACGACCAGACGATCAAGCCATTTAGCAATGTTTTTTAAGAGAGACATGGTAGTATTTAGTTTTTTAATGGCCGGTCCACGGACCGGCCATAAGAAAATTTGATTTCAATAACTACTTAACAGCCCTTATGCCGGATATAATTTTACGCCAGTCAGGATGCTTTTTGTATGCATCTTCATAGACAGATTGGCATGCGTTCTGGAAAGGGACGCGGTTCACATCATTAACCTTCATCCCCTTGCCTTTGAGTTTTACAAATATTCCGGCTACCCCGTCATTATTGACCTTCCTCTCGTAAGCGGAGGCCTCCCTTGCTGAATCTACGAGTATTTTTTGAGTATTTGTATTAAAGCTGTCGAATAGTTTCTTATTCATCATGATAACGTTTCCGGCATATGAATGGCCGGTAAGGGAGTAATATTTCTGGACCTCGAATATCTTAAATGCCCAAATAACCCATGGAGGATTCTCCTGGGCATCTATAGTTCCTTGCTGTAAAGCCGTATAGACTTCACCCCAGCCCATGGGAATGGGGTTAGCCCCCAATGCCTTGAAAAGTTCTATATAGATCGGGCTCTGCATGACCCTTATCTTTATGCCTTTAAGGTCTGCTGGTTTGGTAATGGGGCGAAGATTATTGGAGACATTCCGAACTCCCCGTTCGCCAAAGGCCAGTCCTTTAATGTCTACCTTGGACAGGGAGTTTAAAAATTTTTCCCCAATAGGGCCGTCTAAGACCTTGTATGCCTGTTCTTTGCTTGAAAAAAGGAATGGCATATCTAAAATACCGAACAGGGGATCAAATGTGGTTATTGGGCCACAGGTGATTGTGGCAAGACCGATAGTTCCGGTCTGAACCATTGTAATAAGGTCGGATTCTTTGCCACCGAGCTGTTTATTTGGAAATAGCTTGATCTCTATTTCTCCACCAGTCTTCTTTTCCACCAGTTCCTTGAATTTCATAGATTGGATGTGAAAGATATCTTCAA
>JAUXFK010000261.1 GCA_030623035.1 Deltaproteobacteria bacterium
CTCTTGAGATACTTCTTTCTCTACCTTATTCAAACAATAGGTGACATAATCATATTGCAACTTAGGGGTGACATAATCATATTGCAGTAACATCCTCCCATATATCTCTTGACATCTCAGATAGTTAATTGTTACAATCAAGATTACCTTATTACAGGAAGGGGAGGTGTATCATGAAAAAGCTTTTAAGATACAAGGCAGGGTTGTTGATCATCTTCATTTTCAGTTTTTTGTCTGTTGTTTTTCTGGTGGTTCCTGCTGTAGCAGGTGAGATGGCTGCAGAGTTTGCAAAGGTTGAAAAGGCCGAGAAGTTTACCGCTGAAGCCTACAAAATGTCGGTTAAAGCCGAAACAACCGGTGAGGTAGAGCTCGAAGAGATCCTGAAAGTGCTCAAAGAGGGCACAGAGCTTCTTTCGGAGGTAGCCCCTATAGCCTACGAAGCGGGTGTTGTGAAATTGTGCCAGAGAGTATTGAATGCAGCCAAGAGAGCAGCATTCTTAATCGCTCAGATTATCAACACAGCCGAGAATATTGTTCAGACCAGTACCGATGAAAAGGTCGTTAATGCCGCGAAAGAGATTTTAATAAAGGCTGGAGCGCTCCAGGATGAAAATGAAATTAATATTAAAATATCTCTTGCCTGTGGTGCTGTCCCCGAACCGGCTGAAGCGTATGAAGCACCTGAAAAACCTTTCCCGGATCCTCCAAAGCCGCCACCTCCACCACCGGGAAGTGAGACATAGTGTGAGCTCATAGCTGATAGCTCAAAGAGAGAGGCACATAGCAGGGGCTGGAGGCTTCGTACTTCACATTTGTTTGCAATGGCGTAACAGCTGTTATACAAGGGTCTCAGTTGAAGACCGGAGCATTATTGTTGTGTTTTTACCATAGCGAAGAAGTGTTTGAGGGAGGTTATCATGAATTTCATAAGAAAAAGCCTCGGATTGCTGCTTGTAGTTACGTTTATATTCTTACTACCTGTGAACGGCTTGACAGCCTCGAAATTTACTATCAAGCCAAAGATCTCAGCTAGTTGGCGTGTGGACACCAATTTTTTCAAGGCGGAGAACATCGAAAGAGAGGTTTACACCTATGCCATTCAGCCGGGGATTGATATTGGTTTCAGGACGGCCAAAAGCAAGATTCTCGTAGATTATACCCTTAACATATATCGTTATCATGATAGAGATCCTGTGCCTCCAGGGCAGCGACCGGCGAGTGATGATGATTACAATGGACACACACTTATATTCCAGGCCAGACATAAACTTACTGATCGTCTTCTCATAGGGTTGGATGACTCCTATTACAAAACTCGTGATCCGGCGCAAACAGACAGATTTGATGATTCGGTAGCCAGGGAAAAATATTTCGTCAACCGTCTTACCCCTATGATCTATTATGACTTCGGGGAAAAATTCACATTGGGGTTACGCTATCGTAATACAGTAATAGATTACCTGGACGACGCAGGGATTTATGAGGATTCCACCGAAGATCGTTGGATGTTTGATTTGATCTACAATTTTTCACGCACAGCATCCTTCGATCTTGAATATCAGCACTGGCAAAAAGATTATGATATAGCAACCTCCGATTACACCTCGGATCAGATCAATCTGATTTTCAGAAAAGAGTTCAAGGTTGTTTCATTTGGGGCAGGGGGTGGATACCATGAACGTGATTTCGACAATCCCGCGTTGAATGATATTGATGTGTGGAATTATATCATAACTATCCTTGCCGAAAAAGAAGGGCCTGAAGAAGACAGTCCCCCGAGAAGTTATATACGGCTTTCTTCTGAACGAAATTTTAATGATCAGGGCTTAGGTGATAATTATTACATAGCCACTACCTTCACTCTGGATGCGGGGCGTGTTTTTATGGAAAAGATTAAGGTAGATATTACCGCATACTACCAGAATAGTAAATACGAAAGAACTTACGGACTTACCCCGGAAGGAACCACAGCGCTTCGAGAGGATGACACCTTTCATATTTCGGCAGACATCGGCTATATGTTTACTGATTGGCTAACCTTCACCATTACGGGTGGCTATAAGGATCGAGACTCCAACCTGGCAGGCTATGATTATTTAAACAAATATTTTATAGCCAAACTCGACTTCAGCTATGACCTGGGAAAGAAATAGCGCAGGACGCAGGGTGCATAGGGCATAGCGTAAAAAGATTGTGTTCTGTGCCATGCACTTTGCTCTATGCGCTTTGCGCTAAAATCTATGAACTATAAAAAAACTGTAAAAATAGCGTTTGTTGTCTTTTTTTTGATTCAACTATCTTTGTTCCTCATTATATCCCCCAGTTTATCCCAAGATCAGACTCCGAGTAAAGACTACCTCATCGGTTCCCAGGATACACTTGCCCTGATGATTTATGCCGGTGGTGAAAAACAACAGGAAGTTGACTTAACTGTTTCAGCTCAGGGCATCATTAATGTGCCTTTTATCGGTTCCGTTAAGGCGAGTGGACTGCCAATCAACAAACTGGAAGATCGTATTACCGAAGCTCTCGCGAAAGATTATTTTGTAAAGCCTCGGGTGCATATATCTCTTAAGGGTAAGGGGTATCAGAGCCTCAAACACCAGATTTCAGTTGAAGGAGAAATAAAAAGACCGGGTATCTATAATTATCAGCGGGGAATGACCGCACTGGCTGCTTGTATAATGGCTGGTGGTTTTGATAAATATGCTGCTCCCAATCGCACTTTGGTTATACGTAAAGAAGGCGACAAGCAGGTAGTTATCAAAGTAAAGCTCGACGATGTTAAAGAAGGAAAGGCCCTCGATGTTGAGTTGCAGCCCGGTGATCGGATCCATGTACCAGAAACCTGGCTATAGCGCAGAGCGCATAGAATATTCTTTTTTACGCTAAGCTAAGCTCTCTGCACCATGCACTTAGCGC
>JAUXFK010000141.1 GCA_030623035.1 Deltaproteobacteria bacterium
ATGATAACTTTATAAAAGTATGTATTTTACATGTTGTAGCTCTTTTGGAAGGGCTCAGAAAAAATGCCGAATTTTTCTTAAATAGTCCATTTTTTTACGGCTTAAATTAACGCTTACCCAACAAGGGAGCCAAGCGAAAACAGTG
This sequence comes from Deltaproteobacteria bacterium, assembly GCA_030623035.1. Lineage (GTDB taxonomy): Bacteria > Desulfobacterota > UBA8473 > UBA8473 > UBA8473 > JAUXFK01. Next base: position 146 of record JAUXFK010000141.1, read on the forward strand.
TTTAAGAAGAACACAAAATATATTGTTATTCTATCAATAATAACCTGCCTGCATTCATGTAATACTGAAAATCTTTTGGAAAGCCGTCCTTCTTATAACCCCCCATGGCATGAAGAGAAAACCGAAATAAACAAGGATGATTCATTGGCTTATTACCATTTTTCCATCGCACAACTTTACGAAAATGAGGGGGATATAAAATCAGCCATAGAAGAGTACAAGTCTGCTTTAAAATACGATAAAACCTCACCTGTATTGAGGACAGGAATAGCGGTTATGTATATTAAAAAAGGGCTATTACAAAAAGCGATTGACGAATGCAAAATCGCTATTACAAACAATCCGGAATACATACCTGCCCATCTACTTTTAGGAGGATTATATTCAACTGCCGGCAATGATAACGAGGCTATTAATGAGTATAAATCTGTAATTAATATTGATCCTGAGAATAAAGAATCATACCTGTTTTTAGGCACCCTTTATGCCAAAGTTGAAGAATACCAGAAAGCCATTGCATCTTTAAAAGAGCTACTTGAGATTGATCCTGAATCTGCATTGGCTAACTACTATATGGGGAGAGTCCATGTTGAGATAAAACGCTTCGAGGAAGCAAAAAAATACTACCTCAAGACTCTTGAGTTAAAACCGCGGTTTAACGATGCATTCATTGAACTTGGAGTCGTTTATGAGCTCCAGGGACAAAACGACAGGGCAATTGAGATATACGAAGAGATCTTAGGTTCTTTCCCCGCTAACCCGTCTTTATTAAATCGCCTTGGCCATATATTCATAAAAACAAATAAATTAGACAAAGCCCTCGAACAATTTAAAAAATTAAAAAAGCTTGCCATTTATGATGAAAATATTGGAATAAAAATCGGATTAATCTATTTTGAGCAGGAAAAATTTGATGAAGCTATTGCAGAATTCAAACTTATCTTGAATAATGACCCGGATTTTTATAAGGTCAGATACTACCTGGCAACTGTGTATGAAAAAAAAGAAGAACCCGATAGAGCGATTGAGGAGTTTAAAAAAATCCCCTTAGATTCAGAATTCTTCTCTGATTCACAGATTAACATTGGTTATATATTTCAAAAGCAAAAAAATCTAAAAAAAGCCATAGAAGTTATAAAGGAAGCTGTCGAAAAAAAAGGAGACGATGTTGACCTTTTTAGGTTTCTTGCCTCATTATATGAGGAGGAAAAGGATTATGAAAAAAGCGTTGAAACGCTTAAAAAAGCATTGGATTTAGAACCGGACGATATAGATGTCCGTATAAGTATAGGGATCGCATACGATAAATCAGGCGATCAGGAAAAAGGTATAGAGGAGATGAAAGAAGTCTTAAAACGAGACCCTTTAAATGCCACTGCCCTAAACTACATTGGATATACATATGCAGACATGGGAATAAACCTGGACGAAGCTGAAAGACTCATAAAGAAAGCTCTGGAAACAAAACCTGACGACGGTTACATTACAGACAGCCTTGGTTGGGTATACTATAAAAAGGGGAAAATTAAAGAGGCCATTTTGGAGTTAGAAAAAGCGATTCGATTGGCCGTTGATGATCCAATAATTTCAGAGCATCTTGGTGACGCATACCTTAAAATTAGTAACAAAGATAAGGCACTCTCTATGTATGAGAAGGCCTTAGAATTAGACCCGGAAAAAGAAATACTAAGAAAAAAAATCAGGATGATTAAGGAAAACAGATTAGATCGCTGATCCTTAAGCTGAATTTATCCTGAGAAACGAAGGGCTAGGACTTATTAAAAAACCTTTTAATGACCCATCAAAGGATTTTTCATTTGGGCAACAGCCCATTAACATAACGAAAGAATCGCATAAGAGGAAATAGGAGATAAAGTTGAAGTCCCCAAATGTGGATTTATATACATGCCAAAGAACCATCAAGTTTGGTATTCTCTTCGTTTTTATTCTCTCTATTATAATCGGCTGTGCAAGGCTTCGGCCCTCCAAAATACCTATTGAACCGATAAGTTCTCCAGAGGAAGTCTTACAAAGGGTTAGAGTTAGAGAAAGTGCAATTAATAATTTAAAGGGACTGGCCAAGTTAAAGGTTGCTGATGTCAAGAAGAATTACCCAACAGTGAAGGAGGTTATCATTGCACAGCGACCATTTTCTTTGCGAATGGAGACTCTGGGATTCCTGGGAAGACCAATGTTTATTTTTACAGCAAAAGACAATCTGCTTTCTATATTATCTATGTCAAAGAACAAGTATTATCGAGGGAACATTACCCCACAGAGCAGGTCCGTATTTTCCCCTGATCTAAAGTTAAAAGATCTATTCTCTATCCTGCTGGGTGGTATCCCTTATATAGATTATGTTGACGCAGAAATAAGATTTATCGAAAAAGATAAAATCTATTTTGTAACGATTACAAAAAAAGGAGGAACAGCAAAGCAATTCCTGTGGGTTGACCCTTTACGATTTACCACAATAAAAAGCGAAATATACAATATTTCAGAAGATCTCATCTTTAAAGTAAACTTCGATAAATACAAAAAAATAGATGGGATGCTCTTTCCTCTGTCAACCAGAATCGTTTTACCTTTAACCTCAACCAAGATAAGGATCGAATACCAGGAACTTAAACTAAATACGACGATCAACCCAAGCACATTTGATCTGGATACCCCTCCAAATGCAAAGATTATCGATTTAGATGAATGACAATTTTTGCCTTAGAAGTAAAATGACTGCCTGATTTGGGAGGCGCACACAGTGAAAGGTGAAAATAAAACGAAAAAGCAAACTGTGAATGATTCGGTGAAATTGCGCCATCGAGTTCTTGAATTGGAAGCATCAGAAACCGAGCACCAGCGGTCGGAGGAACGGATAAGGCATCTCAACCTTGTTTTACGTGCCATTCAAAATGTCAGCAAACTTATCATAAAGGAAAAGGACAGAGACAGGCTTATTAAAGGCACATGCGAAAACCTCATCGAGACCAGAGGCTATTATAACGCCTGGATCGCCTTGTTGGATGAGTCAGGAATCTTGGAGACTGCTGCTGAGGCTGGCCTGGGAGATGAATTCCAGCTTATGGCCCAGATGCTAAAGCGCGGCGAGTTGACGATCTGCGGTCGTAAGACGCTGGAGCAACCTGGTGTTCTTGTAATCGATGATCCACTCTCCATCTGCGCTGACTGTCCCCTGGCGAGTAAATACCATGGCCGGGCGGGGATGACTGTCCGGTTGGACTACGAAGGAAAGCTATACGGCCTGTTATCCGTTTCCGTACAGTCCCATATCGCCGAGGACAAAGAAGAGCAGTCCCTGTTCGAGGAACTTGGCTCGGCTGTGGCTTTCGCCTTGCATAACCTGGAAGTGGAAGAAGCGCGCCGGCGAGCAGAGGAACAGGTTCATGCCCTCTCTTTAAGAGTGCAGGAAGCTCATGAGATTGAGAGAAAACTGGTAGCACAGGAGATTCATGATAGCATTGGATCAAGTCTGGCCTCTATTAAATATGGCCTGGAAGAGATATTGGAGGATATGGGTGAAAGGCGAGCTGCGGAAGCGAATTTGCTGGAAAAGACTATCTCAATGGTCCAAACCACCATTGAAGAGAGCCGTAGGATCTCCACAAACCTGAGACCCGCTATGCTGGACGATTTGGGGATTCTGGCAACAATAGATTGGCTATGCGGGGGGTTTCAGGAAGTCTATTCAGGTATTCGGATAAAGAAAGAGATCCACGTGCAGGAAGATGAAGTGCCCGAACCTTTGAAAATCATCATTTTCAGGATATTACAGGAAGTCCTGAACAACATCGCAAAACATAGCGCAGCCGACCTTGTTCGTCTGTCTTTGGGAAAAACAGGATATAATATAAAACTCTGTGTTGAGGATAACGGACAGGGATTTGATCTAAGACAGGTGCTTTCTGATAAAAGCTACACTATAGGAATCGGACTTGCGAGCATGAAGGAGCGAACGGATCTTTCGGGAGGAGTATTGAATATCCAAGCGAAGAGAGGTGAAGGAACCAGTATTGTGGCATTGTGGCCCCTTGAGTAGATGCCTAACCAGTGTCCATCCAGAAATGAGCAATTTTGTTCAAGGTCAAGGAAGGCGAAGATTTTAACCGCAGGAATATATTGACATATTTCGAGGATTAAAATCTGAGCCTGACACGGAGATTGGGCAAAAGGGCCATTTATGGATGGACACTGGTTAGCACAACATCCTATACAGCAGTCAGGGAAACAATAAGGCTTTTCAATTCCTCGATGTTAGTTTCATCAGGATGGCCAACAGCTGCCGGTGCATCGGCAATCCAAACCGGTGGTTCGGGTTTTGCTTGAGCATGCTCAATAATCTTGGGATCCACCTCTCCTTGGCAACTATATGAACCCACGACTTTAGCCTCAAAAGCCAAGTCCTTCGCATAATTCATTGCGTTAAGGGCGTGTTCAGAGCCAGCAGCCGCTCCATGTGTAGCAAATAGAAACAGGGATTTCCCTTTAATCCTGGGCAGATATTCCAGGGACATAGGATCGGGTTTTCCAGCCTTTAACCAAAATCCCATAGCGATAAAGTCCCAATCAGAAGGGTCAGGGGCATCACTAATGGGACAAATCTCCTTTTCTCCTGTTAATGCCTTATACACAGTTTCTGCCAATTTACGGGTGTTATCTGTCTGACTTGAATAGACTACTAATGATCTCATAATATTCCCCTCCTTTAATCAACGTTCCACTAACCTTACCTTTAAATACAGGTTGTCTCCCATCTCTTTATAACTGTCTTTTCCTTTGAGAGAGACTTTTAATAGGGTACCGGCTTCCACACCAGGGGGTATGCTAATTACCATCCTTTCAGTTTTACATCCTTTCCTTAAAAAAATCTCTCTTTCACTCCCGTAAAGGGCCTCTGAAAAAGTTAATGATAAATCATAAACAAGGTCAGTGGCATGATGGATATTTCCACTCTGAAAATTGGATGAATATTCCTCCATAAACCTCTTCTTGAAAGACCCTGCCTTCCTTTTACCACATCCCATACCGCCCCTTCTGCAAAAAGACCTGCCAGATGAATGCCCATTGAACCTGAGATCAAAATGCTTTAGTATATCCTCGAAGTCAAACCCCTCAAAGCTATCCTCCACAGTGTGCCTGCGCCTAAATATCGCATATTCAGGGAGGTCATATTCTTTCCTTCTTTTCCTATCACTCAAGACGGCATAAGCCTCTCCTACCTCTTTGAATCTCTCCCCTGTCTCTTTACTTCCATTGTTTCTATCGGGATGATAAAGGAAAGCCAACCTTCGATATGCCTTTTTTATTTCCTCTTCCTTACTATCCCTATTTACTCCCAATATCTTGTAATAGTCCTTCTTATACATGACCTTCTTCCGAGGCTATTTGATTATAAATCTTTTTTACCTGCTTTCTTGTCTCCTCCATCGACCCATCGTTATAGATAACGAAATCGGCAAACTTCAGCTTCTCTTCTGTAGAAAGCTGAGAAGTTATTCTCTTTTTTGCATCTTCTTCACTAAGCCCCCGTTTTCCCAATCGTTTTATCTGATTGTCTTCAGTTGCGCAAACCACAACTGCCTTATCAACCAGCATATTCTTAGATTCAGCCGTTAGCAAGGGTATCTCTTTTACTATTATTGCATTGGGATCCTCGTTCTTTATCTTTTGAACCAGCCTTGCATCCTCTTTGAATATCTCAGGATGAACGATCTGATTCAGCTTTTGTAATTCTTCAGGCTTATTGAAGACCAACTGTCCCAAAATCTCTCGATTGATGGTCTGGTCTTCATTCAAAACCTCTCTTCCAAAGTATTCCACAACACCCTTCCACGCATTCATCTGTGGCCGCATTACTTCATGGCCAATAACGTCCCAATCTATCAGGTGTGCTCCCAAATCTATAAAAAACTTAGTAACTGTGCTTTTCCCGGAGGCAATGCTGCCGGTTATTCCGATGATGACCATTTTATACAAACCCTCAAAAAAAGTAAACCTATGACACTAATCAGTTTCAGTTTAATTTGGCTATAGCTGAATTACCGCCTCTTCCGCGGCATTGACAAGCTGGTAAAATATGGGTGAAGCAGTGAGAGCCGGTTGGGTCCCCATCTGAAAAATGGCTATATCGTCTGCAGTCATCTCATTGTAAATACAAGCACTAACAGCATTAATAAGCTCTCCCCCACTTTTGGCCCCGGAGATCTGGCCTCCAAGTATTATGCCAGTGCCTTTTTCAAAGACGAGCTTCACTTTCATTTTTTCTGCTTCGGGCATCCCTCCCGGGTGGCGGTTAATCGCCTCTGCCTCTCCAATGACAATATTGTATCCTTTCTCTTTAGCAGCACGTTCTGTTAGCCCGGCAACTGCAAAGCAATTTGGGCCCAGAGCAGTTGAAAAGACACCTATCACCCCCCGGTTTGCCCTTCGTATCTCAAACAGATTTGCCCCGACAATTCTTGCTTCCATGCTAGCTGGGGCACCAAGCTTGAGGTTAGACGGTTTACCGTCAAAAAAGGAAACCTTTTCTGTGCAATCACCGCAGGCAAAGATATTTTCATCGCTGGTCTGCATATAACGATTCACCTGCATACTCTTTGTAGGTCCTATTTCAAGACCGGCTTTTTTTGCAAGTGTTGTGTCGGGAGTAGCCCCGATACCAAGAAATACTGCATCTGCTTTCAGCTCTTCACCACTTGCAAGTTTGACCCTGTCGACGTTATCATTTCCCAAAAGCACTTCCACCTTTTGAGAAGTTAAAATATCAATCCCTCTTTCCTTCAATACACTTTCTGCCACGATACAAAGGTCTTCATCGTAGGCCAACATCAAACAATGGGGAAGCATCTCCACTATCTTTACATTAATAGCCCGGCTCTTTTTACATTCATCAGCAAACTCCACCCCAATAAAACCACCACCTACAATGACAAGGTCTGAAGTTACTTTTAGCTTATCCAGGAATTCTTGCAGGTGAAAAACATCCTTTTTACCGGCAAAGACATTCTTTTTATCTACACCCGGAATAGGGGGCACAATTGGAGTGGATCCTGTTGCGACTACAAGCTTATCATATACCATCTCTTCTCCCTTTGCAGTGGAAAGACACCTGGCTCCAGGATCAATATCAGTAACTTCATCGATCATCACTTCTACTTTATTTTTATCATATACTGGTTCAGGCAAAAAATTTTTATCCACACTTCCCACGGTCCCAAAGATATAAGGTATGCCACAGGGAACAAGGGCATGTTCTTCTTTCCTGATCAACAAGATACTCTTTTCAGGATAATGTCTCCGACAGGTAATTGCGCTAACCATTCCTCCAATACTTCCACCAATAATAACAGCATCATACTTCTTCATTCTCTGCCTCCCTCTTTGCTATTTTTCCGACATCTCATCTTAATTCGTCCCTTTAACTTTTTGTATTATTTTAGCCCTATGAAACAGAAAGCAGTGGCCAAGCTTCAACGGCAATCAAATTTTAACCCGTGCAGAACTCGCATCTAAGTGACCATAAAGAAAGAACAGCATCCAACTATTAAATTCAG
>JAUXFK010000058.1 GCA_030623035.1 Deltaproteobacteria bacterium
CTTAACAAAAGCTATTTCAATTATCTATGCTTTGCCTAGCTGTATAATATGCCTTTTTATCATATTATACATAAACTGGATAAGTTCCAATGCTACGAATCCCTCCCGACAAAGAAGTCGCATTCGACTCAATGCTGTTTGAAAAAGCAATCCCCGGGCAAGCACACGCTCAATATAGAAAATGGGTACGATATTATTTGGATTTTTGTCGAAAATATCATTTTTATCAATGCAAAAAAAGCCTTTCTCATTTTATACAACTACAACAATTTCAGATATTGCATGTTTGGGAATCCCTCTCATAGCATCTTGCCTTCTATCCTCTAAAATCAATTTGATTGCTTCTGAAAACTTTTAAGATAGCCGACATCTATACCCCTTAGTCTATGATATTGAAACACAAAATGCAACACAAGAAAACAACAAAAGGGTACACGAATAAGAACCAGAACCTCACTGATGACTTGAAGGTAAGCTGCTAAATAGGTACATGAATACTGAAAGGACTCTACAAATTTTTTCTCAACTCAAGGATAGAAATAATGTGATCCTTGTTTACGATTTCGATCCCATTTTCGAGTTCAACAGGGATAAATTGGCTTTCATTGTTCACAAGGTCGGATATCCTTTCGCTTGATAACAAAAAAACCTTGCCATAGATTGTCCTGCCGTCGGATGTTCTTATTGTAACAGTCCTTTCCTCTTTCTCTAACTTTTCCATAAAAAATTTTACCTCCTTCAATCTAACCTTCTTAATCCTTCGATAATCTTCTTTATACTGAGGCGGATTTCTTTATTGGCAGTATATTCCATTAAATCTTCCCAGCGCTTTTGTATATTGCATAGAGCTTGAAAAGGGTCAAATCCTGGTATTGCATCGCCTTTAGCAATGACAATATTTCTTAATGCCTCTTCACTGCCGGACTTGTCTCCCTTGGCAAGATAGTCTTCAGACAACAGTTTGCATGATTTTTCAACTTTTTTTTCAAGGTCTTCTTTCAGAAAGCATCCTGGATATGGATCAAGATCATCAGGATATATCTTTGACAGCCCTTTTATCTCTTTTTGGTTTTTAATCTTTTCTCGTTCATAGACAAAACGGTAGATGTCTTCCCTTAATTGCATCCATGTTGGATGCGACTTTGGGGGTGGAAGATGCTTAATAGATAGCTGATTATCCAGGAAGAACGAAAACCCGAATATCTTTGCATTTATTAAAAAGTCTATATCCTCGCCTCTTGGTACATTGGGGTCAAAGGGCACAACAGTAAAAAGATTTCGGTGGATAACCATGTTCCCGCCAAATACAAAAGGTGCTTCTTTCAACCTCGGTTCAGTCCCAATGAACTTATCGAATGCTTCGTTCATCCGATTTACTTGGTCCCAATGCTCCATCCATGGGGAAAAGGTTTTCTTTATGTGGTAGTCCCCATCCGGTTGAAGGTAATAGCCAGCCTTTGCATTGGCAGGTTTCCCACCAATTTCTCCCCCCATAGATTCTTTAGCCTTTGCAATGAATTCCGGGTCTTCAAATACCTCGTCATCATCGATAAGCACCGCCACTTCTGAACCGAGGATATGTGGAATGAATATGCAGAGATTTCTAATGTTAGAATATCTTCGCAGTTGTAAAAGATCGATGTATTCCTTCTTTCCTTTTGAGATCAATAGTTCGTGTATCTTTGCGAGATGGGAAGGCCCGAATAGTAATACTCTTTCCCTTATGGCAGGTGATACGGATTTTATGATATTGGAGACCTTATTTTCAACCTGTGTTTCAATATCTTTAGCAGCGGCAACAGCGATTATTACCAAATCAAAATCCTGGTCTTTAAGTATCTCTATACTCTGTATAGCCCTGAATAAAGTGCCTTCCTTATCTAAGGGGGTAGGGTGGTCATATATATCGTCCCCTTCTTTCCTGCATTCCTCTTTTTCTCTTGCCCAATACGATGGAATTACCATTGTAGCTTTCATTTATTATTTTCCCTTTTTCAATGCTAAGAGATAACCATCAATATCTGTGGTTCGTTTCTATCGGGTGGGTTGGGAATGCTCTTTGGATACCCCACTATCATCGGTGCGACAATCCTGTGGTTTTCCGGCAATCCGATTTCCTCAAGAGTTTCGGGATTCCTGATATCCGATCCCAAATTGATCCAGCAGGTCCCCAATCCCCTTTGAATGGATGAAAACATGAAGTAGCAGGCTGCAAGGGCACAATCCACATAGAGGGTTCGAGCCTCCTTGGGACCCACTATGTAAACGAGACAGGGGGCATTGTAAAACACATTGTAGTCCTCTAACCTCAGAACCGCTTCGTACTGCTTTACAGAGGAGCTTGCGTTTTTTTCAATACTGTTTAGCATGTTGGCCTTACTCTCGTCTGAGAGTCTCTTTATTAAGCCTTTTTTGTTTATGATGATAAACCTCCAGGGCTGACCATGTCCTGAGCTTGGTGCAAGACAGCTATCCTTAATGATTTCTTTTACAATGTCTAATGGTACCCCCTTGTCCTCAAAATCCCTGATAGATCGTCTCTTTTTTAAAAACTCATTAAAATCGACCATTTTTTTCTCCTTTAATAACGATGATCTCGCAAAAAGTCGCCAGGTACCTTTTTTCGTCATTCCCGCGAAAGCGGGAATCCAGTAATATCAGCTAGTTCTGGACTCCCGCCTGCGCGGGAGTGACAGAAGGTTGGGCTTTTTACGAAACCATCAATAATGGTTAAGTTTGTAACAGTTTAGCCTAAATAATGATTTGGATGGACACTATTGTCATGTCAAGCGTGAAATATCGTATCAGGCAGTCGTTATTCCCACGAAGCTTGTCCTCGACTACGATCGGGGAGTGGGAATCCAGTATTTCTGGCTGCTTTGGCGCTTCTGGATTCCCGCTTCCGCGGGAATGACGGTCATTTTCTTGATATTACATATATTGTATCATTTTAGCGCTATGAAATAGAAAACTATCAGCAAGCTTCAACGACGCTTTTCAAAACCTTCTAAATGGCTCGTATTCATTCTTCTTTTAAGCTGTCCAGTTCCTTCATGATCTTTTTTGCTTTCCATTCAACGATATAAAAGGGGTATTTGCTCTGTGAAGAAATGGCTGAGTATTTATTTTCTGTTTTATCAAAGATGGAGATTGAATACGTGTTTATCCCTTTTAATGAGACGCTATAGATCGCAGAGACAAAGTCTTCCTTTGTTTTGTCCTCAATAAAGCTATCACAGCGAAGCTTTGATAGGGTAGTGACGATCTCATTGATTTCCGTTTCTTTTACAGGGATATCTTTATCTGTCATCCACTTTGTTTGGGGCTCTATACTTTCCTTTTCTTTTTTGTCCTTTGCAGTTTGGATATCTGCGGATGGAGGAATGGACAGTTTTCGAACCGTGATCTCTGCGTTGCCTTTTTTTAAGGTGAGTTCAGTGATTTCTTCATCAATTGACATCACCTCTTTATTGCGAAGTTCGGGTATTGTTTTTGTAAAAAGATTCGTTATATTCCTCTGGCAGTGGTATACCCTGTGGTCATTATCGAGTTTTATAAATGTATGACGATGAGATAAGGCGGGTTTCCCGATCTTGAGTCTGCGCAACACCTTATCTTTTTTATATGCTTCCACCTTAATCCTGTTTTTTTCGTCAAGATCGTAGATGAAATAGTTTTTGGACTCTGATACAAGTGCGCTCAGCGTAAGGCTGCATATCGATTCAAGCATTTTATCTACCAAAGAACTATCCGCTAAAAACTGTTTGGGGCCAACAAACCATTTGTCGTTTTCCTTAACCAGTACAATCTCAGAATCCCCTTTTTTGACTGTTAACTTTGAAATATCGTTTTTCTCAATTTTTTGAATGTCCGGCAGCGAATAATGCGTTTTCCCGCTTTTTTGGACAAAGAGATAGATCGAAACAGCAATTATGATAAGTATAGGGATGATGTATTCTATTTTTGCCTTCATTATTTCTCCTTTAAGACACTATTTTCTAAAGATTTCATGGATGGTTCTCTTTCTTATGACCCTTCTCGTCCATACGATGAGCCCGGCGATTGCAACCATTACAGGAAGACCCGCAATATTTATAACTTTGATGTAGGTCCTTGTATATGGAGAAACTTCTCTTAAAGGGTTGAAGCGCTGGGTTTTACTGCGCATAACCGCGAATGCTTCTCTGTCATTGAGATAGTCAAAGATGTTCATAATGAACTGGGAGTTTGGGGTACCTCCCTCTTCGTCGAGGAGGTTGTTTTTCAAGATTTCTGAGGTTCCGATAATAAATATCTTTGCCGGTTTTCCTTTGTTTATTGTTGTCTTTGCGCTTGTGATCCGGGACATGTCAATGCCGGGTTCTTCAATATTCCCCTTTCCCTTCTCTTTTTTTGTTCCGTTTTCTCCCTGATCTTTTTTTTGTTTGAGAGGGATTGGTTTATTTGCAAAGTAGCTCGGAAAAGAGCCTTCTAAAATATAGGCAAGCGGCTTGCTGTGAAACGCTTTATTGTCTTTTGGCGGATTCATGGAGATCGGATTAAGATTGATATTTTCTGACATTTCCCACGATCTGCTCGATGAAGAAAATAGCCTGTTTGCCTTGAGCCCATAGTCCTTTATTTTCTCTTCTTTTACCTCTAATGGAGAGGGCTTCAATAACACGAGACCTTTGATGTTCTTCAAGAATGAGAGGTCTTTATTAATCGATTCGCTTCTTATAACCGGTGCAAAGTATATGGGCCGCTGTCCTCCTCCAAAGGGTTGGGGGAGATTCTGTTTAAAACAGTTTTCATCCAGGATATAAGATTGCTTTACCATTACGCCGTAATGGGCGAGTAATTTTTCGAGCCCTGTATTCAAAGGTATGTAGTATGGACCCTGGTTACGAAACATCATTCTGTTTTGATCCTGTGGTATCATCTCGTTAAATGAATCTATGAAGATGGCCAGGTTTTTCCCCTCCATTAAAAACCGGTCGATCTGATAGAGTTCGTACTTGGAAAATGTCTCTTTTGGACCTGCAATTATCAAAGTGGAAAGACCTTCGGGGATCTCTTTGTCTTTCAGATTCACCTGGTTTATGGAGTAGTTTTCTAAAAGCAGTTGATTCAGATTGGAAAGTGATTCCATATCGTTTGGCCCGGACATTGGCCCTCTGCCCCCACTGGTATGTGTACCATGATCTGCAAGATACCCGATTTCTTCGTTGATATTGATCACATTTTCGACTGTCTCGTTGATCGCATCTTCCAGTTCATCAGGGTCTGCGAGCTGGTACTGAGTCCCAAATATTGGGAGGTTTATCACCTTAATGAGTTGAATCTCCTCTACTCTTTCTCCATGTTCTACAACAATGCCTGCATAACCTTTATTTGCCGGAATCTTTTCTCCCCTTTGATCTATGAATTCTTTCCAATTCAGTGTTAAGACATTGTATTTTTCAGCGATATCTTCGTATGCAGGGTTTGTACTTGGGTTAAGATAAGTGAATGTAAGCTTGCCATAGTTTTTTTCATTCAGTTTATTTACAGTATGCTCTATTTTACCTGGCAGCTCTGATAGGCCGATCAGGTTCATGTATGGTCCAACTGTCTGTAAAGAAGATGACAAAAACAGTTTGACCCCTATTTTCTCTTTCAGCCCAATAAGGGCGCTTATTTTGTTGTTCATCTTTCGAATCGTTGATGTGATCTGGAATTCAAGGCCTTCTGTTGATGTAATCCTGGGGAGTGTCTCTATAATGTTTCCGTGAATCAGCACCATTCCCATTAGTGCCTTTTGAAATTTTACTTCATCCTGGTCGATCATCTGAATCTGAACCGGATAGATTCCATAATCTCCGGCAAGCTCTTGATTCCGACTGGATTTGTCATCGTCTCTGCTCGAAACATTGTAAAACTGATAGTTAAAGTACCTGTTGCCCGCAATAGCATATTCTTCCAGGAGATCATGAAGATAACGTTCAATATTATTATACGGTGCAGGGAGGTTGCTATTGAAAAATACCTTTATGGTCAACGGCTCATATAGGGTGGCGACCGCCTCTTTGCTTGCATCGGATAGGGAGTATACCCTGTTTGCAGTCAAGTCGATCCTGAAAAAGAGATTCGTGCCTGCAATATTAACAAGTACAATCGCAACAAGGTAGATGAAGAATTTATAGTATTTGTTCCTATTGAACGTCTTTTTCATAAGCACTCCTTCTCCATATTTTATCTCCCTTCCTCTATTACAAGGTGGGTACTGTAAAGCATAACAAAACAGATACTTATAAAGTAAAATACATCCCTTGAGTCGATTATGCCTCGCGAGATATTCTGAAAGTGGAAATCTGCACCTAGGAACTGGAATAAATTAAGTGCGGATTCCGGAAGAAAAAATAGCATCTTGTCAATAAGGGTCAGGCTGAAACAGATAGCCATACCAATAATAAAAGCAATGATTTGATTATGGGTAAGCGAGGATGCAAACAATCCTATTGCTGAGAATGATGCGCCAAGTAATATTGCACCGATATAGCTACCGATTACTGCCCCCCAGTCGAGCTCTCCAAGGAATGAGATAAAGATTCCATAGGATACAGTCGGCAAAAGCATGATTACGACAAAAGATGCACAGGCCAGAAACTTGCCCAAAATAATGTCAACAGATGAGAAGGGCAGGGTGAATGTCAGTTCATAAGAGCCGGTGTTAAATTCTTCTGAAAACAGGCGCATTGTTATTGCCGGAATGATAAATGAAAATATCAATGGAAGAAGAGAAAAGAAATTTCTAAGCTCAGCCTGGTTGTAAAGAAAAAATGTTGAAAAGAAAAACCAGCCTGTCAATATAAGAAAGATCGAGATGACGATATAGGCAATGGGTGAAACAAAATAGCCTTTAAACTCTTTTTTAAATATATGTTTTGTATTTTTCATCTCAGAACTCCTTTGTCAACTCTTGAAATGTCTTCTCTAATGTCTTGGTTTTCTTGTAAAATTCCAAAAGAGGCCAATCGTTTTTCTTGATAATTTCATAGATTTCAGGTCGTACATCTTTTTTGTTGACGCATTTGAGAGAGATTTCAATCCCGTCGCTTTTTGAATTTGTAAGGACCACCTCATTTACCTCTGGGATTGCGTCAAGTGATTTTTTTACGCTGTTAAAATCCGTAAACTGTAATGATACATTTACAATGTATTCATCACTGGTATCCTTTTTTATATCCTCAGTAGCCCCATCGGCCACTATCTTCCCTCTATTGATAATGATCACCCGATTGCAGGTGGCATCTGCTTCACTGAGTATATGGGTTGATAATAGAATGGTCTTTTCCTTTCCTATCGCTTTTATAATCTCTCGTATCTCCGATATCTGGTTTGGGTCAAGCCCTGATGTGGGCTCATCCAATACCAGGATTTCAGGGTTGCTCATCATTGCATGAGCGAGCCCCACTCTTTGCTTATAGCCTTTAGAGAGCTCATGGATAGATTTGTGCATAATCTCATTTAAACCACATAAAAGGGCAAGCTCTTTTATCCGAAGGAACTGTTTTTCTCCTTTCAAGCCTCTGACACCTGCAACGAATCTAAGATAATCATAGACAAGCATTTCCGGATACAACGGTGCAGACTCAGGAAGATATCCAATCTGGTTTTTTATTTTCAGAGGGTGGTCATAGATATTGTAATCTTTTAATTTAACGTTTCCGGATGAAGGCTGCATATAGCAGGTTAGAATCCTTAGCGTTGTTGTCTTTCCTGCGCCATTTGGCCCGAGAAGCCCCACAATTTCTCCTTTTTTGACCTCAAAGCTGATCTGATCCACTGCACAGGTGGCTCCAAAGTACTTGGTCAGTTTATCAACCTGTATCATTCATCTCTCCTTATACATAGTATTTACAGTCATTGAACAGAGCCCCTTCCTTGATTCCAGGGTGTTGGATTCGTTGCTCGAGACAGGCACCGCCCGAATATTCGAGCTTCTTCTTTGGTGCAATTCGTAAGGCTTGCAGGTGCTTTTTCATCTTTTCAATGTGCACTCATTATATAAAAAGCAGACGGTTATGGTCAAGCCCTAACCTCCTCGTTTGTAATTAATTAGTTTCCCAAATCCTTCAAGAGGATGTTTGCCGGAGAATTCTGAATGGTCTCTTTGAAGGAATCAAGGGACTGCGATAATGTCTTGAGTTCTTCTGTTTGTACGAGATGAATTTCATCGGTCCCTTTTTGCTCCAGGGCTTCAAGGACATGATGTATGGATAGACGGTTCACATCGTAAGCAGGCTGATAAGCGATCTCTTGATCCGTTCTTGTTCTCACTTCGCTAAGGATTCCGCTTTCCACAAGGTCGTAGAGGATTGATTGAATCATACGAACCGGAACCCCCAGGGTGTTTGCGATCATTCTCAGTGTTAAGGGCGGAGCACCGCAAGAGAATTTCTTTATGATCAGGTGGGCAGTATAAAGGGAAAGAAGTTTCTTAAAGGAGGAACTGATCTTTGAACCATCGGGCTCAAATTCATAGTTGTCCACATTCTGGTGCGCATAGGAAATCTCTGCCCCAAACAGGATGATCAACCAGCTTGTTTGTAACCACAGCAATAAAAGGGGCAATGCAGCGAAACCCCCATAGATGGCATTGTATCTTGCTGCCCAGACCTGGAGGTTGATGTATCCCCATTGAAGAATTCCGAAAAGGGTACCGGCCAGGATGCCGGCGATCAAAGCAGATGGAAACCGGACTTTCGTGTTGGGCATGAAAATATAAAGAAAGGTAAAAAACGCACAGATAAAGAAGTAAGGAAGCAATTTAAAGAGAAAAAAGATGATGGGGGTTAAGGTGCCCAACAAAGATACCCTTTCAGTAATCAGTGATATTTGCGTGAGCATAAAGACATTGATGCTTCCGGACATGATGAAAAGAAGGGGGAAGATGAGCATAAAGGAGAGGTAATTACTGATTTTTTTTCCGAAGGGCCGTCTGTACTTTATTCCCCAGATATCATTGAAGGAGTACTCGATATGGTCTAATATCTTCAGCCCTGACCAGAAGAGAATAAGCACACCTATACCGGCGAGCAGACTCCCTTTTGTATTTTCAAGAAGTGAACGGGCAAAAACTATAATGTGGTATATTACCTCTTCCTGTCCTGGAAATGCCTCCAGAAGCTCTCTCTCCAGGAGTTTTTCAAAGCCAAACCCCTTGGCTATGGCGAAGACGATGGCTGCAACAGGGACAACAGAAAGCAGAGAATAGAAGGTAAGGGCGGATGCTCTTAACTGACAACTGTCCTGTTTGAGTCCACGTAACAATAGAAGAAGGATTCGTAGTTGCCTGATGAAAAAGGCTTTTGTCCAGGAGATATTCTTTAAGGGGATTCGCCATATATCGGTTTTTATGAACTGAGTGAAGCGGGATATTAAGGTTGAAATCCTTTCCATGAAAAATGCCCTCTAATTTTTCAAATAAAGAAACAATGTATATTATTTTCCATATTACACTTTTGAAGTCAAATGATTTTTTTTCAGCGCTTTACCGTTTGCACTAAAAAATGGGATTCCATTTTTGGGAGAAATCGTTTATAGTTTATCTTCAAAAGAAATAAAAGGCGAATTCATTAGAGGGGGTATTATATGGCAAACTATGATTTTGATATAGGTGTCATAGGCGGGGGGGCAGCCGGTCTGACCGTTACAGCCGGTGCAGCTCAATTGGGAGCTAAAACACTCCTCATTGAGAAAGAAAAAGAACTGGGCGGCGACTGCCTCCATTTCGGTTGTGTTCCCAGCAAGACGCTTATCAAAACGGCTAGCGTCTATCATCTGATGAGAAGCGGAAAGGCGTTTGGCCTTCCGCAGGTGGATGTCCCGTTAGTAGACTACAAAGATGTGGTGAAAAGAATCCGAACCGTGATCCGTACCATCCAGGAGCACGATTCTGAGGAGAGGTTTTGTAAACTGGGTGCAAAAGTGGAATTCGGCAGCCCTGCCTTTATAGATGAACACGCTGTACAGTTGAATGGGAGTACGTATTCCGCAAAGACGTGGGTGATAGCTACAGGATCATCACCTGGCATTCCACAGATAGAAGGTCTGGAACAAACCTCCTTTATCACCAACAGAGAGATCTTTTCCCTCGATAAACTGCCAAAATCCATGATTATCTTAGGTGCCGGCCCTATCGCTGCAGAGATGGCCCAGACATTCAATCGTCTGGGGACAGAGGTTTTTGTTGTTCAACGAAGTGGCCAGATATTGACGAAAGAGGATAAGGATATGGCAGATACGGTAATGGACGTCTTGCACTCTGAGGGCGTAGTATTCTATCTAAACGCATCTGTTATCTGCACAAATGACAATGGAAGCGAAAAAGAGGTTGTTATAAAGCAAGGAGACGGTAAAGAGACCCGCATCAAGGCAGAGAGGATTCTCATTGCAATGGGAAGAGAACCCAATTTAAAGGGGTTGGGTCTCGAAGGTATTGGTGTTGCGTTTGATAAGAAAGGTATAGATGTGGATAGCAGGATGAAGACAAGCCAGAAGCATATATATGCTGCTGGTGATGTCACCGGAGCCTATCAATTTACGCACGCAGCAGGATACGAAGGGGGTATTGTACTGAGCAATGCGATCTTTCATCTTCCGAGAAAAGCGGATTATAACTTCCTTCCCTGGTGCACCTATACAGACCCTGAGCTTGCAAGCATAGGGATGAATGAGAAAGCAGCCAAGGCCGCAGGTATAGACTATTCTGTCTGGATAGAGGAGTTCAAAGACAACGACAGGAGTCTGGCAGAAGGTGAGAAGGTGGGCAGGATTAAGATGATCCTGGGTAAAAATGAAAAGCCCATTGGGGTTCAGATCTTGGGACCCCATGCAGGGGAACTGATTAACGAATGGGTTGCGATATTGGCAGGGAAGGTTAAACTCTCAACCCTTGCCTCAGCCGTACATCCATATCCAACATTGGGAGAGATCAATAAGCGTGTTGCCGGCACGTATTTTTCACCCAAGATATTCTCCAACAAGGTTCAGAAAGGTCTCAAATTCTTCTTTCATCTGAAGGGGAGGGCCTGTGAGTAAGGATTTGGGAACGCAAGATTGTCGAAGGAGGAGAAGATGAAGATAGCCATGGTCGGTTTGGGACGAATGGGAATGAATATGGCAAAACGTTTGTTACAAGGTGGAAACCAGGTAGTTGCCTATAACCGGACATCAGAAAAGACGGACCAATTAGTCAAGAATGGAGCCGTTGGGGCCTATTCTCTTACTGAGCTGGTTGAGAAACTCTCTCCACCTCGGGTTGTATGGGTTATGTTGCCGGCCGGTCCTGTTGTGGACGATTATATCTCCCAGCTCAAGGGGTTATTGTCACCATCTGATATTGTGGTTGATGGTGGAAACACGTATTATAAAGACGATATTCGTCGGGCACATAGCCTGGCTGAGAATGATATCCGGTTCATGGATGTAGGCGTAAGTGGCGGGATATGGGGGCTTGAAGCGGGGTATTGTTTGATGGCTGGGGGCTCAAGGGAGACGTATGAGTATCTTGAGCCCATATTTAAGGCTTTGGCACCTAAAGATGGCTATCTCTACTGCGGTGCAACCGGGGCCGGTCATTTTGTGAAGATGGTCCATAATGGCATCGAATACGGCATGATGCAGGCCTATGGTGAAGGATTTGAAATCCTGGAGGCCTCTCCTTATGCCGAGTCCTTCAATTATGCTGGAATCTCTCACCTCTGGAACCAGGGGAGTGTCGTCCGTTCATGGCTTTTAGAACTCGCTGAGTATGCTTTTACAAAGGATGAAAAACTGTCGGAAATCCAAGGGGTTATAGAGGATTCCGGAGAAGGGAGATGGACGGTTCAGCAGGCTATAGATAACGGCGTGTCTGCTCCGGTAATCACCCTGTCCCTGATGCGTAGATTCAGTTCTCAAAAACAGAATCCCTTCTCGGACAGGCTCGTGGCAGCTCTACGACGAGAGTTTGGCGGTCATGCTGTTGCTCGTGCGGATAAAAAGTGGTAAGGGGACCCACATACGTGCTGCATTATTTTTCAACCAGAGGATTCAAAGAATATATTAAGATTGCCAAAGGGATATTGCGCACCAATTGGACGGGGTCTTATACCAAGCCCGCACCCGGTTTATATCCCCATCAGTGGAATTGGGATTCGGGTTTTATCGCCATTGGATATGCCCATTATAATCAAAAAAAGGCTCAGCAGGAAATTCTTTCACTCTTCAAACACCAGTGGCCGAATGGGATGGTTCCCCAGATCGTCTTTAACCCTGAAGTATTGGGCAACTATTTTCCAGAACCTGATTTTTGGCAGGCACCTGACAATATGCTCACGAGCGGCATTACGATGCCACCCGTACATGCCATTGCCTGTTTGCATATTTATAAAAAAGCAAAAAACAAGGAGCAGGCCCGCCGGTTTCTGAGGGTGATCTTTCCCAAGCTTGTTGCTTCCCATCGCTATTTTTATCAATTCAGGGACCCCAATCATTCTGGGCTTGTTTATATAAGGCATCCATGGGAATCGGGGCTTGATAATTCTCCTGCATGGGATGGTCCTCTTGGAAAGATCGAGGTTGATAAGGGCAAGCTTCCCCATTATGAGCGCAAAGACCTGCAACACGGTATACCCGCAGAACAACGCCCCAGTGACGAAGACTATGATCGTTATGTCTATTTGGTGAATATATTCAGACGGCTCAAGTATTGCGAGGAAGACATATACAGGCATAGCCCTTTTCTTATTCAGGACGTATTATTCAATTCTATTTTATGTAAGGCAAATCGTGATCTTCTGGAGATCGGGAGGGTTTTGGGGGCGGATATCAGTGCAATA